>JBKHER010000075.1:0-10013 GCA_046540715.1 Halothece sp. | reverse complement strand
CAAGATGCTCCCACTCTCAGCTTGATGGTTTTTATTTGGAATGACTATATTTGTTGTTGGTTGCACTATAAATTACGACTGAATGAATAATTGATTTTTAACTACTTTTTTGTGGTGTTACTTTTGCTAGATTGGGTTGATTTTTTGCTTTTAGTACCACTTTTAGTAGTGGAGGCTTTACTGGTTGATTTTTTCTTAGTGGTTGTGCTTTTGCTTCCACTTTTACTGGATTTTCTCTGAGTAGTTGTACTTTTACTTCCACTTTTACTTTTTTCTGCTAAGAGTTCCACGGCGTGTTCTAGAGTAATATTCTCAGGCTTTTCCCCTTCAGGAAGACTCGCATTTTTGCGACCATGATTAACGTAGGGGCCATGAGGACCTTTGTATAGTTTCACTGGCTTATCATTATCGGGATGATTCCCTAATTCTTTAATTAATTCTTTCTGGCTACCACTACGACCTTTTTTCGGTTGGGAGAGAAGTTCTAAAGCGCGATCTAATCCCACTGTTAACACATCATCGTCTTTTTTCAGCGAGCGATAGTCTTTGCCATCTTTTCCTTGATCATGGACGACATACGGCCCAAACGGTCCGATCGCGGCTTTTATGGGTGCGCCAGTTGCGGGATGTTCTCCTAAATGACGAGGAAGAGAAAGTAACTCCACTGCCATTTCTAGGGTGACATCTTCTGCTTTTGTCCCTTTCGGGATAGAACAGCGTTTCGGTTTTTTATTCTCCTCGGTCGCTTCGCCTAATTCCACATAGGGACCATATCTGCCAATTTTAATAAAGATGGGTTCTCCCGTCTCAGGATGAGTTCCCAGTTGATCCGGTCCTTCTGTTTTTTGGCGAATGAGAACATCCACTTGTTCTGGATTAATATCGGCAGGAGTGACATCTTGGGGTATAGAGGCCCTGACCTGTCCTTCTTCGCTTTCAGTTTCGAGATAGGGGCCAAAGTAGCCGATTTTAATCGTTGCATCAATGTCTTCGTCTAAATTAACCGCTTTTGCGGTATTAGGATCAATTTCTTGTTGCTTTTCCTGAACTAAAGTATTGACCCCTTTTTCCCCATTATAAAATTCTTTCAAATAGGGGGTAGAATCTATTTTGCCAGCTGCAATATCGTCCAGAGTTTTTTCCATACGGGCGGTGAAATGGGGATCAACCAATTCGTCAAAGTATTGTTCTAAAAGACTGGTTACCGCAAAAGCCGTAAAGGTGGGGAGAAGGGCGTTACCGCGCATTTGTACATAGCCGCGATCGATGATGGTGCTAATAATACTGGCATAAGTGCTGGGTCGTCCAATGCCTTCACTTTCTAGCATTTTTACCAGTGAGGCTTCGGTGTAACGCGCGGGCGGTTGCGTTTCATGCCCAAGAGATTCTAGTTTTTTACAGTTGGGATGATCCCCTTGTTGTAAGTTTGGTAAAACCACTTCTTGATCATCTAAAGCCGCTTCTGGATCGTCTGATCCTTCCACATAGGCTCGAAAGAACCCTGGAAAGTCAATGCGTTTACCTGTAGAACGAAACTCTGCATCCTCCACAGTAAGCGTGACACTAATTTGGGTTAATTTGGCGTTTGCCATTTGCGAGGCAACGGTTCGCTTCCAAATCAAGTCATAGAGGGCAAATTCTCGCCCTTGTAGCCCTGTTTCTTGGGGAGAACGGAAACTTTCTCCAGCAGGACGGATCGCTTCGTGGGCTTCCTGTGCGCCTTTACTTTTCGTGCTATATTGGCGCGGTTTTGGGGAAAGGTATTCTTTACCGTATTTGGTGGTTACACAGCTTCTGGCAGCACTAATGGCTTGTTCAGAAAGATGCACCGAGTCGGTACGCATATAGGTGATGTAACCGTTTTCATACAAACTCTGCGCTGTCCGCATAGTGTCTCGCGCCGAGATTTTTAGCTTGCGGTTGGCTTCTTGTTGTAGCGTAGAGGTAGTAAAGGGGGGAGAGGGTTTGCGAGTGGTGGGTTTTTCTTCAACTTGTTTAACCGTCCATTCTTTATCACTGAGACGATCTTTGAGGGCGTTAGCCTCCGCTTCTTTCAGGAGAACCACATCCTTTCCTTTGGCAATTTTTCCTGTTTTGGGGTCAAAGTCACTACCTGTGGCGAGTTTTTTTCCGCCAAGGGTAATCAGTTTGGCTTCAAATTCACTTTTTTCTTTTTCTAGGGTGGCTTTTAAGTCCCAGTAACTCCCACTTTTGAAGGCACGCCGTTCTCTTTCTTTTTCCACAATGAGACGTACGGCGACTGATTGCACCCGCCCGGCAGACAGTCCACGGGCAACTTTATTCCAAAGTAGGGGAGACAGGGTATAGCCATAGAGACGGTCAAGGATGCGTCGAGTTTCTTGCGCTTCTACTAGGTCATCATTGACCTCCCGACATTGGTTGAGCGCTTCTTGAATGGCTTCACGGGTAATTTCATGAAAGACCATCCGCTTGGTTGGAACTTTCGGATTGAGTAATTCTTTCAGATGCCAAGAAATGCTTTCTCCTTCTCGGTCTTCGTCTGTAGCCAAGATTAATTCGTCGGCTTCTTTTAAGGCTGCTTTGAGTTCTTTAACGACTTTTTTCTTATCAGTGGGAACGACATAAACGGGTTCAAATCCGTTTTCGACATTAACACCTAGTCGCGCCCAACTTTCGTCTTTAATTTTCGCGGGGACTTCTTTGGCGGAGGAGGGTAAGTCTCGCACATGACCCATTGATGCTTCGACGCGATAATCATTGGGGAGATATTTGCGGATGGTTCGGGCTTTGGTGGGGGATTCAACGATGACAAGAGTAGGCATTGCGCTTAAGAAGGATAGGTTAACGGCGAACGGCGATTTGATCTTTGATGATAACGAATCTTATCAATTGGATATACTTCTTCTACTAATATCAGATCGAATTTAGAATTGCACAGTTTCTTGATGGAGTCAATGATAAACCAGCAGGCACAAGCTCCTCAGTGAACTCCCCCACTCACTTGCATTCTCTTCACGATCAAAGTCTTACTGATTGCCAGTAGGTTCTTGAGTGATGAAGCCTGGATTCCCGTAGCAGCAGCCGGAGAAATTCCCGCGAACTTGTAAACCCTCAGCAAAAAGTTGTCACAAAATCTATAATGTTGTTATACTGTGTATTATAGATTTTGACACAAAATCTGTACTGAACAATCTGAAAACTGTTGTAACAAAGGAGACCTTTAAATGTCAGGAAGAGGTGGATATCGTCGAGGAGCAGGACGCAAAGCCGTTTGGCAAGATCAAGAAACGCAAACTATTCGCGTTCCTGTAGCACTGAAAGACCAGTTGCTCGATATGGGTAAGGAGCTCGATCGCGGGCAAGAATTCTATGATAGCAAGACTTGCGCTGAACTGCGAGAATTGCTCCAGACCTGGGAAGCCAAATGCCAAGAAAATGAGTCGCCCCAATGGCAACCGGTTCGTGAACTTTTAGATGAGATTCAAGCCGTTCTAGCCAAAAGACAAGTTAAAGCGCGTCGGCGAAGAAGATTCCGACACGGCTGCAACGCTACTAATTCTAAGAAAAATGTGAAATTTTAAACAATTGCTCAATGTCTGTCCTATCAACCCGAAATGCTTAAGAGTAATTTCAGAAGGGAGAATAACAGCTAAAATGTATAATTTCCCCTCTGCTTTACATCCTAAAGTAGCGCAACTCACCTCTAATTGGACAGACTATAGAGTTTACCTATTCCATCATGTCTTGGAAGAAATCAATGGTATTTTTCAAGGCAGTAATGAAAGCATCAATGTCTTCTTTGGTATTATAAAGATAAAGACTTGCTCTTGCACTTCCAGATACCCCTAACGCTTGATGCAAAGGTTGCGTACAATGATGTCCCGAACGAATAGCAACCCCTTCATAATCTAACAGTGGCGATAAATCATTGGCGTGTAGATTTTCCACATTAAAAGAAGCAAGGGCGGCTCTTCCTTTACCATTCGCATCAGGTTTTGGTCCGTAAATATTAAGGTTGGGAAACGATTTTAATTTTTCAAAAAGATAGGCAGTTAATTCTTCTTCGTAAGCCTGAATATTTGCCATGCCAATGCTATTGAGGTAATCTACAGCTACTCCTAAGGCAATCGCTTCGCCAATAGCAGGGGTTCCTGCTTCAAATTTATGCGGCAATTCGCCACAAGTGAAATGATCTAAAAAGACTTCTCCAATCATTTCGCCACCGCCGAGGAAAGGAGGCATTTCTTCTAATAAATTTTCTTTCCCATATAAAAAGCCAATCCCAGTGGGGGCGCACATTTTATGTCCACTTGCTACTAACCAATCACAATTAATGGCTTGGACATCAACGGGTAAATGGGGAACACTTTGACAACCATCAATTAACACTTTTGCCCCTTTTTCATGGGCAAGTCTAGTAATTTCTTCAACAGGATTAATACAGCCTAAGGTATTAGAAACATGAACCAGCGCAACTAATTTTGTCTTCTCTGACAACAAGTTTTTATACTGTTCAATATCGAATCCCTGTTCTTGATTTAATCCCACATGCTTTAGCGTTGCCCCTGTTTTTTGGGCGATCATCTGCCAGGGAACTAAATTGCTATGATGTTCCATGACGGAGGTGAGAATTTCATCCCCCGGCTGTAGATTATTTAACGCCCAACTGTAAGCCACTAAATTAACAGCTTCGGTGGCGTTACGAGTAAAAACAATCTCGTTACGAGAGTTGGCGCTAATCAATTGGGCAACTTGATCTCTTGCCCCTTCAAACCCTTCTGTGGCTTTAATACTTAAGTGGTGCGCCCCACGGTGAACATTGGCATTATTATAGTGATAATAATTGTTTAAGGCGTTAATGACAGATAAGGGTTTTTGCGAAGTAGCGGCACTATCGAGATAAATCAGTTGATTCCCATTAACCTCTTGATTGAGAATGGGAAAATCAGCGCGAACTTTCTCTCCTAGTGATTGAGTCGTAGCAATGGTCATTTTATTTCTTTCCTAGCCTATAAACCGATTTTGCAAACTGCTATATAATGCTTCTCGCACCGATTTAACAGGGATTTCGTTAATAATTTCGGCAGCAAAAGCGTTAATCAGCAAATTAGAGGCAGCTTGGCTATCTAATCCCCGACTGCGTAGATAGAATAATTCGTCTGCTTCAAGTTGGCTAACGGTTGCCCCGTGAGCGCATTGTACATTATCGGCGGTAATATTTAATTCGGGCTTGGTGTCAACGTGGGCTTTGTCTGATAAGAGAAGATTACGATTGAGTTGGGAAGCATTGGTTAACTGGGCTTTTTGGGGAACAAATATCTTACCATTGAAAACCGCCCGAGTGTGATCATCTAAGATATTTTTCTGGAGTTGATTGGCGCTACTGTGAGGATGACGAAACGCGATCGCGCTATGGGTATCTAACAACTGTTCGCCATTGCCTAAAGTTAACCCATAGAGACGAGTATCCGTTTGCGTTCCCGTTTGAAACACATCAAAATCCAGCCGTGCTAACCGTCCGCCCATACTCACAGGGTAACAAGCATAACGGCTATCTTGCGCTTGTGTTACCGCCGTTTTCGCAATTTGAAAACTATTTAAGGCCTCTTGTTGCAAGCGAACATGACTCACTTCCGCATTAGCTTCTACCCAAACTTCCGTGACAGGGTTATTAAAATAGGAAGTCGCATCCGCGGCCGAAAAGCTGGCATATTGTTCAATTAAATTAACTTTAGAACTAGTTTCAGCGATCACTAAACAACGCGGTTGAATGAAAGTGGGTTTTTCTTCTCCCACCGCTAAAAACAATAAATGAATCGGCGCTTCCACCTCAGTATTTTTTGCCACCCAAACCACAGCAGCATCGTCAAACCCTGCCGTATTTAAAGCGGTAAATAACTCCTCTCCCCCTTCCTGCTGAGTTAAATAATCGGTAACTTTAGATTGTTCATTTGCCTCTAAAGCCGCTAAATTGCCAACTTTTACCCCAGTTGGTAAATCTTCTACCTGCGAGAGAGTAGGAGAATAATAGCCATTAATAAAGACTAATTTCACCGCCGCTTCTGGAATATTAAAAGTAGCTAACGCTTCCGCACTCAGATCAACGGCTTGACTCTTTTGATATTGATAGTCTAGTAAAGGGGATAAATCGGTAAACCGCCATTCCTCATCTTTACGGTGAGGCATTCTAGAAGCCGCAACCGTTGTCGCCGCCTCTTGTTGTCGTTTTTGTTGCCAGAGAGAAAAAGTTGACTCCTCTGTAACCGACTGCTTCTGACACTCACTTAAAAGCTGTGTCAGAAACTGATCCTGCCGGGTAAGTTGATCCTGAGAAGAAACAGACATACTCATGCTTAAGCCTTAACCTCCTGTGGCGCATACTGTTCATACAGCCATTCATAGCCATTTTCTTCTAACTGATGGGCTAACTCTTTACCGCCACTGGTAATCATTTGTCCATCCGCCATCACATGAATGTAATCGGGTTCAACATAATTAAGTAACCGTTGGTAGTGGGTAATCATCAGCGTAGCATTATCAGAAGTGGCTAATTGACTCACCCCATTTGCCACAATTTTTAGGGCATCAATATCTAACCCCGAATCCGTCTCATCGAGAATAGATAAGGTGGGTTCAAGTAACGCCATCTGTAGAATCTCATTGCGTTTTTTCTCTCCCCCAGAGAATCCCTCATTGAGACTTCTTTCTAAAAAGCTGGGATCCATCTTCACAATATCCAGCTTTTCTTCCACTAAGTCTTCAAAGTCAAAGGCATCAATTTCTTCTTTTCCCTGTGCCTTACAGTGGGAATTATAAGCAACTCGGAGAAAGTCTAAGTTACTCACCCCTGGAATTTCTAGGGGATATTGAAATGCGAGGAAAATGCCTTTTAAGGCCCGTTGATCTGGTTCAATTTCAGCAAGATTTTCCCCTTTGTAAGTAATCTCTCCTGCTGTAATTTCATAATCAGGATGACCCGCTAACACTTTAGAAAGGGTACTTTTGCCAGAACCATTACGCCCCATGATGGCATGGATTTCGCCAGCCTTAATCTCTAAATCAACCCCTTTGAGAATGGGAGTATCTTCAACTTTGGCGTGTAAGTTTTTGATGGAGAGAATAACGTCACTATTTGGTTGAATCATAGAGTTTGTTATTGGTTATTGGTTATTTGAGAGTAAGGGGAGTTACCCCCATAGCTATTGTTTTCAATTACCCGACAGAATTTTCTAATTTCAACGCCAGCAATTTATCGGCTTCGGCGGCAAATTCCATGGGTAACTGGTTAAAGACTTCTTTACAGAAACCACTAACAATCATAGAAACAGCATCTTCTTCAGAAATGCCTCGTTGGGCGAAATAGAATAATTGATCTTCGCCAATTTTTGCTGTGGAGGCTTCGTGTTCGACTTTTGTGCGATTATTATCGACTTGGATATAGGGGAAGGTATTGGCTTCTGCTTGATCTCCCACTAACATCGAGTCACATTGGGAGTAATTTCTTGCGCCATCCGCTTTTGGCCCCATTTTTACTAAGCCACGATAGCTATTCTGGGAGTGACCTGCCGAGATGCCTTTAGAAATGATGGTACTCTTGGTATTTTTCCCAATATGAATCATTTTCGTACCCGTATCGGCTTGCTGGTAATTATTGGTTAAGGCAATGGAATAAAATTCACCCACTGAGTTATCGCCAGCTAAAACGCAACTGGGATATTTCCAAGTTACCGCCGAACCAGTTTCTACTTGTGTCCAAGAGATTTTAGAGTTATTTCCTTTACACAAGCCGCGCTTGGTGACAAAGTTATAAATACCGCCTTTACCATTTTCATCGCCAGCGAACCAGTTTTGGACGGTGGAATATTTAATATTGGCATCGTCTAAAGCCACTAATTCCACGATCGCGGCGTGAAGTTGATTAGAATCGTACATGGGCGCAGTACAGCCTTCTAAATAGCTGACAGAAGCCCCTTCTTCGGCAATAATCAGCGTCCGTTCAAATTGCCCTGCTTCATCAGTGTTGATGCGGAAATAGGTGGAGAGTTCCATGGGGCATTCTACGCCTTTGGGAACATAAACAAATGACCCATCACTAAATACCGCCGAGTTTAAGGCAGCAAAGAAGTTATCCCCTGTGGGAACAACACTGCCTAAGTATTTCTTCACCAGTTCGGGATATTCCTGTAATGCTTCCGAAATGGAACAGAAAATCACCCCTTCTTCGGCTAATTTTTCTTTAAAGGTGGTTGCTACGGAAACACTGTCAAAAATGGCATCCACAGCCACATTCCCGAGGCGTTTTTGTTCTGATAAAGGAATGCCTAGCTTTTCAAAGGTTTCTAAAAGGGCGGGATCTACTTCGTCTAAACTTTCTTTCTTCTCTTCCTTATTTTGTTTCGGTTCCGAATAATAGATAATATCATTAAAATCAATGGGACGGTAGCCTACGTGCGCCCAATTGGGTTCTTTCATGTTTAGCCACTGGCGATAGGCTTTGAGGCGAAAGTTTAGCATGAACTCAGGTTCTTTTTTCTTCGCTGAGATCATGCGGATAATGTCTTCATTGAGTCCACGGGGGAGGGTTTCAGCTTCAATATCGGTGACAAAACCGTATTTATAGGGTTGGTTGAGTAAAGTTTTAGTGGCAGTCATGGACTTTGCGTTTCCTCGGTTAAGCTAATTGTCCGTTTTTTATGATTTCTTTGGGATCGCTTCTTTAGTAAGCGACTTACGAAACATATTTGTTGTTTAACTATTTTTAGGCTACATTAACAACTAAGATGTTGTCAAACTAATTGCAGATTCTAGGAAAAGATAATGGTTCAGGACACCGCTAAAACAGCAACTCTCTCGAAGACGGGACAAGGTTCGACTAAGCAGGATATTCTCAGTCATCTTCTGAAACAAGGAGAAGCAACGGCGCAGGAGTTAGCAGACGTTCTTGCCATTAGCCCACAGGCTACCCGTCGCCATCTCAAAGAATTAGAGGCAGATGGATTAGTGTATCACGAAGCGGTACAAAGTGGGATGGGACGACCGCAATATGTTTACCATCTTACACAACAGGGACGAGATCACTTGCCGCATGATTATGGGGAGTTTGCGGTTTCTTTTCTCCATACCCTCGCGGAAACGGCGGGGGAAGAACAAGTCCAAGCGGTTTTAGAAAAACAATGGCAACGGAAAGCCACTGATTATCGGGAAAAAATTGGTAAGGGAACGTTGCAAGAACGGGTGGAGAAACTCGTGGAACTGCGACAAGCAGAAGGCTATATGGCAGAATACTATCCCTTAGAGGGGTCGTTGCCTAAGTTTTTATTATATGAAAATAATTGCGCGATCGCGAGTGTTGCTGAGTCCTATCCTAGCGTCTGTGGTCATGAATTAGAAATGTTTGCCGCCATTTTGCCTGATTGTAATGTGGAACGTACCCACTGGTTATATCATGGAGAACATCGCTGTGGCTATCTGATTGAATTAACTGATTAACGAGTTGTAAATATTTGAGGAGGATTAATCATGGAAGATAGTTCTATTCAATTTTTAACCAAAGAAGAATCCCAAGAAGTCGATAAAGCATTATTATCTTCTCCTGAGAAGTTTTTAACCCGCTTAACCATTTCTTCGTTAAGATTACTCACCACTATCGCCGAACAAGAAGGGGTAGCAGTGGAAGAGTTAACCCCCGAACAAATCATTGCTTGGTTTGAAAAAGATGGCAAAATTAGGCGAGAAGAAGGCATTGAAGCGGCAACTTTAAAATGGTGAAACCCTTTAAGGTTGTTATTCGTTATTTGTTATTCGTTATTTGTTATTTGTGACCAATGACTTAGGGATTCGTTTCTTCATTAACTTGGTTAATTTTCTGATCAATAATTTGTTTTGTTTCTTTCCACCCCATGGGCGGGTAAACAGGGGCATCGGAATTACGATTAATTAATTCCTGCAAGGCTGCGGAAAATTTCTCATCATCGTTCCGATTCGCAGAAAGATATTGCTTTAGTTCTGTATTACTTAATGTCTCTAGATTC
>JBKHER010000074.1:0-10128 GCA_046540715.1 Halothece sp. | reverse complement strand
TGTTAGAGCAATTACGAGGAATTGTTCACGAAGCAGAAGGCGTTTTAGAAGAAAAGATTTCTCCTTATTGATCCATTTTTCAAGCAATAGGCTGATATGAAATCCCAATATAGCAATATGATCTCATTTGTAAAAAGTAGTTATAGGTCGAATCCCCCCTACCCCCCGCGAGTTTGGGGGGAATTAAAGGGGGGTACAACTGATTTAGGATTGCTATATTATCCCTCCTAATCAACATGATCAAGCAATTGAAGTAATTAAAAGCAAAAAGTATCGCTATAAGAAGCCAACTGAAAAATCTAATCCTAATCCCAAGAAGAAAAAGAAGAAGAAATAATTTTAATTTAACCCCCAAAAATGGACTACCATCAAATTATTACCATTGAACCTGGAAAACGTAGCGGAAACTCCTGTATTCGAGGAATGCGAATTACTGTCTCTGATATTTTAGAATACTTAGCAGGTGGAATGACCGAAGAGGAAATTTTAGAAGATTTTTCTGAGTTAACTTCTGAAGATATTAAAGCCTGTCTTGCTTTTGCTGCTGACCGTGAGAAAAAGCTATTTGTAATTTGAAGCAATAACGAATAACAAATAACAAATAACAAATAACAAACCGTGAAACAATTACCTGACTACCATTGGCGCATCGGTTACTCTAGCAACGAACATAACCCTATCCTAGACTTTTACATTCCCGCCTTAGAACGTTCTGTCAATTACGATCGCAAATCAGGCTTTTTTAATAGTAGCATCCTCAGTAAAGTCGCTCAGGGATTAGGCGCAATGCTAGATAATAATGGTAAAATGCGTCTAATTATGGGCTGTCAGTTTAGTTCCCAAGATTTAGAAGCCATTCAACAAGGGTATGCGCTACGAGACGCTTTAACCACTCGCCTAGATCATGAATTAACTCCTCCTGAAACTTTCGCCCAACTGAAACATTTTGAAATTCTCAGTTGGCTAATTCAAAACGAATTTTTAGATATTAAAATCGCCATTCCTCTGCTAAAAAATGGACTTCCAGAATCATCGGAAATTCAAATCAATCCTCAACACATTTTCCATGAAAAAGTCGGAATATTTACTGATGCTGAAAATAACCAATTAGTTTGTTTTGGGTCAAATAATGAATCCTTAAGTGGCTGGGAACAAAATGTTGAATCGTTTCATGTTTATTGTTCATGGGAAGGAGGAAGAGACTTAGAACGAGTTTCAGAAGAAGTCTTTCGCTTTGAACAACTTTGGAATAATTTTGCCCCGAATGTTCAAACCTTTAATGTTCCCGAAGCAGTGCGTCAAAAACTCTTACGCTACACGCCAAATACCAAGCCAACATGGGATCAAAAAGTAGAATTCGATACTCGCCCTTTACCGACAGCAAGTCCAAAGAAAAGCCATGAGGAGAACAGTAGTGGGAGCATCTTGCTCCCTAACAGTGATCGAGACCTCTTTTCTAACAGCGACCGAGACCTCTTTTCTAACAGCGACCGAGACGGTCGCACTACGAAAATTAACTGGAATGACTATAACACTCAAACCAATAACGAATAACAAATAACCAATAACAAACCACAAATAACCAACGAAGAAAAACAACAATGGGAAACATTATTTAATCTTCCTAACCATGAAGGATGCTTAGATTTTTGTTTGAAATCAATTCCCATTACCCCTTGGTTACATCAAGTTAAAATTCTCCGTCGTGTCGCGAAACAGTTTCCCCATAGTTTCCTCATTGCTGATGAAGTTGGACTGGGAAAAACCATTGAAACGGGGTTAATTTTACGATATCTCCTGATTACCCAACAAGTTAAACGAGTGTTAGTGCTTTCTCCTGCGAGTGTCCAAAAACAATGGCAAGAAGAATTGCGAGAAAAGTTTAATTTATATTTTTGGAGTTATACCAAAGGAACGTTTCAAGACTGTTATGGGAAAACTGAGAATCAGGAGGACTTCACCAATCCTTGGAATCGTAAACATTTAGTTTTAGCCTCCAGTCATTTAATGCGTCGTCAAGAGAGAATGGAGGAATTACTCGAAGCAAAGGCTTGGGATTTAGTGGTATTAGATGAAGCCCATCACGCGAGACGAAAAAGCCCACAAGCGCGGAAAGAGACTCCGAATCGGCTATTAACATTAATGCAACAGCTACGGGAAAGCGGAAAAGCTAAATCGTTGATTCTCTTATCAGCAACTCCCATGCAAGTTGATCCCATTGAAGTCTTTGATCTCCTCCATTTATTTGGCTTAAAAGGACATTGGTATTACGGCGATAATTTCTGTAATTATTTCGCTTCTCTGAGCAATCCACCCCATTCCAATACTCTAGAATTTTGGCAACAAATGTCAACGGATTATTTCCGAAATGGGGGAAAGACTTGTCCACGTTTTCAAGAGTATTTAAAGAAAAAAGATCGCGTTCTCGCTTACCAACTCCAAGATACTTGGGAAAAAGGGAAAAAGATCGCGAACTATAAATCCTGTCTTAGCAATAAACCCTTTATTGACGCTTCACGCCAATATCTCACTGCTAACACCCCGCTTAAAGACTATATGTTTCGTCATACCCGTGATACTTTGAGAGAGTATTATAAACGGGGAATGTTAGAACGGGATGTTCCCACTCGTGAGGTTCAAGATAACGCCATTAACCTTGAATCTAGCCGCGAAATTCCTCTTTATCGCGCTGTCAGTGAGTATGTACGGGATTTTTATCGTCTCGCACAAAAACAGGAACGCAAAGCATTAGGCTTTTTAATGACTCTGTATCGCAAACGCCTCACCAGTTCCTTTTATGCGGTTCGTCAATCACTTCAACGTCGCTTAGATGGGATTAGTGTCACCGAGGATGATTTAATTGAACTGGATGATGTGGATGATGCGGTGATTACAGGGTTAGAATCCTACTTAGCTGAACCCGTTGACCCGAAAGAAGTGGAGTATTTAGAAGATTTACTGCGTCAGTTCGAGAATACGGGAGAAGATAGCAAGTTATCGTTTTTAATTGACCTGATTCGTCAAGAATTCCTCGATCGCGAAACCATTCTCATCTTCACCCAATACACTGACACCATGGACTATTTGCGAGAATCGCTACAGCAACTCTATGGAACACAGTTAGCTTGTTATTCTGGTCGCGGTGGGGAAGTCTATGAAGGGGACAGATGGCGGATTGTTCCCAAAGAACAGATTAAACGGCGGTTTCGAGAGGGTGAGATTAAACTGTTAATTGGTACAGAATCAGCTAGTGAAGGATTGAATTTACAAACCTGTGGCGTTTTAATCAATTATGACCTTCCTTGGAACCCCATGCGAGTGGAACAACGGATTGGACGACTCGATCGCATTGGACAACGGTATTCTACGGTGAGGATTCATAATTTCTACTATGATGGGACAGTAGAAGCGAAAGTCTATCGACGGTTGCGCGATCGCATTGATTTATTTGAAAATGTTGTTGGTCATGTCCAACCGATTCTCGCTGAAGTTCCCACCTTTATTGAAAAAGCGGTGATGAGTGCTGATCCTGAAGAAGAAGATGTGTTAATGGCGGAATTTGAGCAGAATTTCGACAATGTCCAGAGGGAAATGGATGTGGATGATCTCGTCACTAGGGATGTGGAAGCTGATTTAGCGGAAGTGAATGAACCCCTTGCGCGATCGCTGCTTTCCCAAAAAGATATTGAACAGTTAATGATCAATTCTCAGATTCTGGCTTCACAGGGAGTGGAATGGGTGGAAATGCGCGATCGCGTTTGGCAACTCAATTATGCAGATAACAGTTATCAAGTTACATTTGATCCCGAAGTGTTTGCTGAGAATAATTCACTGCGTTTAATGAGTTTTGGTGATCCTCTATTTGAAGCGTTAATAGCCCATTGTCAGTCCATTCTGTAATTTAAATAATTGCTATGGTTTGACTCCCTTATTATACCATTTTGAATAATTGGCGCTACACAACGATCCCCCCAACCCCCCGCGACTTTGGGGGGCAAAGTGGTATTAAGACCGATCGCAAGTTAAACTAGATATTCAAGGCAACAATCTTCTGTCTTTAGAGCTAATTAATGAAATTCTGTGAAGATAAGTTTTCTAATATTTGCGCGATCGCGCTTCTTTGTTGCCCATCATATCCCCAACGTTCAAAAAAGGCGACCTCAGTGTCTCCTTTCCCAGTTAAAGCACTGTCTCGCATCTGTTGGGCTTTTTCTGGGATCAGATTATTATTAAGTTTTTCACAAAGCTGAAGACTGCGCTGTTGAACGCGATCAGATCCTTGGGCGTTGCTTTCGTTATTCTGACGGCGGTGAGTGATCGCCATTGCGGTTGACATGGCAATATTTTTAACCAATAAGTCGCTGACTAATTCAGGAGCGGTTTCTAAAGCCTTTAATACTGCTGGTGAAGGGTGATCGGGAATCTCACTTTCTGCGGTAAGGTAGGTGACGAAAAAGCCTCGCGCTCCATTCGATGTCCTTACCAAGTTACTAACAGTCTTTTCTATTTCTGTTTCTTTGATTTCTCCGCTTTCCATTTTGCTGAGTAACTCTTGGGTGAGCGCGATCGCGCTTTCAAAGGTTACTTGTTCAGGAATCGTTAATTCGGTTTCACTCATTATTTTTATATTTTAGAAGAATAATTTAATTTTGCCCTGCTTAGATGTTTGCCCCTAGCCCTTTACTAGACCGTGGCTAAACTTTCAATCCTTTCCCTTTATTCTAGCATCTTTTTAAGGATCTTGCCTTAATTCTGGTGGCAAATCAATAAAAACGCGATCGCGCTCTTCTAAGCCCTCTAAAACTTGAGTCTGATTTTCAATGGTTAATCCCAAAGTTACAGGTTGAAACTCAGGTTCTTCTTCCTCATTAACCACCATAACGCCAGTTTCCCCCTCTTGGGTAACAACAGCTACGGTAGGAATAACCAAAGCCTCCGTTTCATCCCCTAAAAAGGTGACATCCACATTCATCCCTGAGCGTAATTTTTCCAACCCTGAGAGTAACTCAATTCTCACCTCAAAAGAGGTAACATTGTCTTCCACCACTGCTTCGGGGGCGATTAATTGAATTTCCCCATCAAACATCTGATCAGGAAACGCATCCGCAATGATTTCCACTGTTTGTCCCGCCTGTAAAGAAGTCACATCAATTTCTGGAACTTTTGCTAAGACTTCTAAGCCGTCAGCAATGGCAATAATGGAGGTAGAAGTAGCGGCGGCGGTACTGGATGCAGAAGTCGTGGGCGTAACAAACGAGCCTTCTGTGGTGTATTTTTGAGAGACCACTCCTGAAAAGGGAGCTTTAACAAGAGTATCTTCCAGTTCAATTTGGGCTTCTCTTAACCGCCCTCTTGCGGAACGAACCGTTGCTTCTAAGCGATCAATTTCCTCTTGACGACTCCCCCTTTGCAACTGTTGTAAATTAGCGCGGGCTTGGGAAACCTCTGCTTCAAGACGTTCAATTTCTGGGCGATCGGTATTTCTGGCTTGTTGTAGGCGTTGACGGGCTTCGGCGAGATTAGCTTGGGCGTTACGATACTCACTACGCACTTCATCAAAGCGATCTTGAGAAATTGCGCCTTCTGCGAGTAAGGTTTCATTACGATTAAGACGTTGTTCGGCTAATTCAAACCGAGACTGGGCGGATTCCACCTGAGACTGTAATTGTTGGATATTTTCAGGAATACGAGCTTGGGCTTCGGCTAGTTGCGCTTGGGCTTGTTGTAAACTAGCATTAGCCTGTTCAATTTCTTCGGAACGAGAACCTGCTTGGGCTTCGGCTAACTGGGCTAAAGCCTCTTCTAAATTAGCTTGGGCTTGCTCAACTTGTGCCTCTAACTGCTCATTTTCCATGCGAGAAATCACTTCTCCCTTTTCCACAAAGTCCCCTTGTTCCACATAGAGTTCTTCAATGCGCCCGGCGGTTTTAGGACTAATATTAACACTTTGAACAGGCTGTACTGTCCCACTGGCTTCTACTTGTAATTGGAGATTTTGACGTTCTACGGTGACAGTTAGCTCGTCTAAGTTATAATTTTGTCTCCCGCGACTCATTAAATAAGTAGTTAGGGTAACTGTGGTAACGCCAACGCTAATCATGGCGACTAACCATAGTAACGGACGGTTAACTTTACCAATTTTTGGAAACTGCATGCATCGAGTCAGCTATGGAAAGCCTATTTATTTGACTAATTTTATTTTAAGCGATTCTTCTAGAAAATGACCAATTTTCTATTATTTCTTCTCAATTTTTGTTACATTTTAATTAATTTTAATTGTGATTGCTAATGAAAAATCTTCCTTGGCGCGAACGATTACGATATGCCTTTGATAATTTACTTTCAAGAGGGTCAATTGCACTTCTCGGTTGGCTAATTATTATTGGGATAATTGTTGTTTTAACCGTTTCTTTTATCACTTGGGAAGCAGGGTATGCCTCTCAACCCACGCTTGCGGATCAAATTTGGTCGTTTTTAATTACAACCTTAATTTCTTGGGATCCCACGGAAGGATTACCGTGGCCCACTCGATTTAGTATGCTAATTTTAATTCTCTTTAATTTATTTACAGTTAGCATTATTATTGGGGTCATTGTTGCTGGCATTGAAAGTAAACTTTATCAGTTACGTCGAGGACGCTCACAAGTTTTAGAGTCAGATCATATTGTTATTTTAGGTTGGTCAACTCAAATTTTTCCAATTCTTTCAGAATTATTATTAATTGATGACGATCGCATCCCAGTAACGGTTATTATTCTTGGGGATAAAGATAAAGTAGAAATGGAAGAAGAAATCCGAAATCGGATTAAGAAAACGCGACGGTTACGAGTCATTTGTCGCCAAGGGGTTGCTACGGATTTATTCGACTTAAAAATTACCAATTTAGATCGCGCTAAGTCAATTATAATTCTTCCTCCTGAAGAAAGTGATCGTCCTGATACCAGTGTAATTAAAACGCTTTTAGCCCTTTCTAATAATCCAGATCGTCGGGAAGAACCTTACCGTATTGTAACAGAAATTCAAAATCCAAAGAATCTACAAATTGCAGAAACAGTGGGGAAAGATCGGGTAGAGTTTGTCTTAACGGGTGATTTTATTGCCCGAGTGATTGCTCAAATCTGTCGTCAACCTGGATTATCAAGAGTCTATTTAGAGTTACTATCTTTTGCTGGAAATGAGATTTATTTTGATCCAGTAACAACGTTATCGGGAGCAACATTTTCTGAAACAATTTTTGCTTATAAAAATGCGATTGTGATTGGTTACTGTCCGAAAGATGGTGATCCGTGCTTAAAACCTTCTCCTGATACGATTTTACAGGAAGGGGATAAAATAATTGTGATTGCGGAGAGTTTTCGTGATATTCAGTTGTGGGAAAATCGAGAGCGTATCCAGTTTTCTGAACAGTCTTTAAGGAATCGTACGGTAGGAAAGAAACCTGAAAAGTTCTTGATATTAGGTTGGAATGAACAAGCGGAAACCATTATTCAGAAACTAGATGCTTATGTCACGTTAGGATCAGTGGCGACAGTGATTACTGATAATACCGCGATCGCGCAAGCATCTAGCCCAAAATTAAGACGCTTACAACATCTCAGTGTCTTATTTCAAAAAGGAGATATCACGGATCGACAATTATTAAATCGTTTACCGTTACAGGTTATTGATCATATTATTCTTCTGGCTTATTCTGATGAGTTAGATGCAGAAGAAGCAGACGGAATTACACTTACTTCTCTTCTCCATTTACGCCAAATTGCAAAAGAGGGAGGATATCCTTTTTCGATTACCAGTGAGATGATGGATAGTCGGAATCAGCAGTTAGCAACGATCGCGCAAGTAGATGATTTTATTGTCAGCGATCGCCTGACCAGTTTAATGATCTCACAAATTGCGGAAAATCCTTTGTGTAGTGATGTGATTAATGAATTACTCGAACCAAATGGTTGTGAAATTTACTTAAAGCCAATTTCTAATTATATTCAATTACAAAAACCCGTTTCTTTTTATACTCTAATGAAATCAGCCCAAGAAAAAGGGGAAATTGCCATTGGCTATCGTTGTTCAAGTTTAGCCACCCAAGAGTTTCAAAGTTATGGGATTGTTATTAATCCTGTTAAATCAACCCCAATCCAATTTGAAGAGCGCGATCGATTAATTGTAATTGGGGAGAATTTTTAAGTATTTGTTATTTGTTATTCGTTATTTGTTATTTGTTATTTTTTATTTGTTATTGGTTAAAATCCTAAATCAGCCCTAGCAGATTCAGCAGTATCAAATAATTCCTGATCTGACATTTCTTGCCAGTCGGGATCAGCAATTTCAGCGTAGAAAGTTGGATCAAAAGGTCGTGTTCGTACAACCACAGGCATAGGAACGGCGTGACCCAAAATTAGTGCTTGTTGCTTAGAATCAAGTTTAGCAAGAACCGAGCGTAAATTTGCGCCGCCAGAAACCCCTGTAAAGATGGCATCAATATCTTTCTCGTCATTGAGTAAACAGGTGACACGAGTTCCCACTTGTGACATGACTTCTGGGTCAATTCCTGAGGGACGCTGATCCACCACTAATAGGGTAACAAAGTATTTCCGCATTTCTCGCGCGATCGTGCCAAAAATGGTTTGTTGCACCGTCGCTGAATCCAGAAACCGATGGGCTTCCTCAATGGTAATTACTAGCTGTTGCGGGCGCAGGGTGGGATTTTTGGATTGTAGAAACTCCTCAGATTTCTTGACATAAGACTGGTGAATGCGACGGGTAATCATATTTGTCGCCAGCATATAAGACAGCATATTCGATTGAGAGCCGAACTCTACAACCACGTGCTTTCCAGCATCTAAAGATTGTAATATTTGGTCAATATAGTTATGGGCGCAAGCAGAATGAATATAGTCTAGCTTCTCAAGGCGCATTAGTTTTCGTTGTAGCGCACTAATCGAACCTTTATGCCCTTGTCTTTCTTCACAAAATTCTTGAATATCATCATTACTCATGGTGATGAGTTGGATAATCCAGTTTTTTCCAAACTCGGAATATAAAATTTGGGCGTTATCTAAAGCCGCTTCCGATAAACCTAATTCTTGGCTCACTAAGCGTAGGTCTTCAATGGTAATCTGATCATAGGTCAAATATAAAGGTTGGGCATCATTTACCCCGCGTCGTTGGGTTGATTCATGATCTAAGGTATAGATTTCCACTTGTCCTGGAAAAAGTTGTCGCAAGCCCTTAACAGTATTAACCCCTTTTCCCTCTTGCATGGCTTCCCAACCATATTCGGAGTGCATATCAAAAATGAGATTTACGGCCGCTTGTTGACGGATGATTCCTGAGAGTAATAAGCGGGTAAGAAAGGATTTTCCCGTTCCAGATTTCCCAAAAATGCCGTTACTACGTTCGACAAAGGTTTCTAAGTTCATGCAAACGGGAACATCCATATCTAAAGGTTGTCCGACGGAAAAGTTCTTACGGGTGGGATCGTCTTCCCAACCGAATACCGCCCGAAAATCGGCTTCACTGGCTTCATAAACTTGGCTGAAGTGACTGGGAATCGTTTTAACGGGAAGTAACTCCATTTCGGTACTAGTTTGGGCTTCAAAGGAAGCGAGAGGACTTTTTCCGTTTTGTTCAACAGGAAGCTGTTTTTTCCCATCGGGATAGGTGAACATCAACATGGGAGACAGTTCAATCGTCCCATAAGTGCTACTTCCCGCTAACACATCTCGTAACAAATCATCTTCTGGGGAAGGGGGATCGGAGACAATGCGACTGCTGGAAGTGCCAAGAGATACATCAGTGAGAAGACAAAAAAAGCGCGATCGCGTTCCTTTAACCACTAAAAACCGTCCCACTCGCATTTCTTCTACAGAAACATCAGGATGGAGTCTGATTTCTAATCCTTCGGTTAGTGAACCACCGACAACGGAACCGAGAGGAGAAGAGAATTGTTCGTCCATAATTTATTGCTCGATCGCGAAGTAATACCAATTCTGAAAACCATTGTTACATACTGATTTGTTATTGGTTATTGGTTATTGGTTGTTTGTTATTGGTTATTTATCCTGCGTTCTGAGAAGACTCCCATCATAAGCTCCGCTTTCCAATGCGCGATACAATCGCGCTTGGGTCGGA
>JBKHER010000073.1:0-10175 GCA_046540715.1 Halothece sp. | reverse complement strand
TCTTCGTAAACCAATAACCAGTGATCAGTTACCAGTTACCAGTTACCAGTTACCAAATAACTAATAACCAATAACAAATGACAAATGACTAATCCCTCCCTTGATTTGCAAAATAAAACCATTTTTATTAATGAACCTGTTCCAGAAAAAGGAATTACTTGTTCCAATAGACAGAGAATTTTAAGACTGGCTCAACATTTAGAATCAACTCGAACCATTGAGTCTTCTTGGGGGCCATTTGTCATTATTGGTAAGTATGAAAATAAGGATATTTTTTTAGCATTAGCCCCAGTTGGAACTGGTTGTGGTCTGCTTTTTACAGAATTATATTATCGAGGCGCAAATGCTATTATTCGCTTTGGGTCTGATGATATCCCTAATCCTAGTTCAGAAGAAACCCAATTATTTAAAATTATTGATGAAGCAGATAATCTGTTTGGCTATTCTCAAGCCATTGGGGTAGAATTTAACAAAATCGGAAGATCAATTCCAGCATCCTCAAGGTTAGTCGAAGCATTAAAGCAAGCCTCGAAATGTCACAATCTAAATTACCAAACTCGGGTTTGCCATCATCTTGAGTCTTATCACGCTTTACGAATCCCTGAGGCTTTTCCAGAAGATTATCGTCATCGTATTGAAGCCAATTATGCGGCGGTAAAACGTCAAGATAAACCTGAAAGTATGGATATGGAGACAGCAGTTTTATTGGAAACGGCTCGTTTATTTAACAGGGATGCTGCTAGTATTTTGCAAACTGTTGATAAGGAAAAAGCCTCTGATCCCTATCATCAAAAAGAAACACTTGAGCAAATTTATCGCACCGAAAATCAGTTTTTTGAGGTTACTGTTAATGCGCTTTTTAACAGTTAATCCCCCCTAACCCTACTTGTAAAGGGGGGATAATAGATTGGTGTGTTGTGCTAATATCAAATCCGAGAAATTAACCCTGATTTTGGAGTTAGGGAGCGAGACGCTCCCACTACACTTACCAATCGTTTGAGGAGTGCGAGCATCTTGCTCGCTATGCCAATTAATCAAACGGATTTGATATAATTATTCAAAATGGTATTAGATTTTCTGTTTTAATTCTTTTAATTTATTAGCGACTTCTCCGTTTTTAATTAAGTCTTCGGCTTGCGCTAATCCCTGTGATAGATCAGGAGAAACGCCTGTTAGATACAAATAAGCGCCGCCATTCCAAATCGCAGCGGACATTAATTCTCCCAGTTTTCCTTCAATCACGGCTTGTAAGTCTTGGATTAATTGCTCTTTTGATTCTAATAAGACATCTCGTCCCGCAAAGCCATAATGTTCTGGATGCAGGTTCAACCGTTGAAAGGGTTTGTCTTGTTCACTAATGCCAATAATACCAGTGCGGTTACGGGCTAAGTCACAACTGCCTTCTAACCCTTTGACAGTGATCAGTTTTTGCATCTTGCGGAGATCAAAAATTTCTCGGAAGCGATCTTCTGTGGGAGGATGGACAAAGCCTGAGATCAAATTGGCTTCTCCGCCGTAGGGTGACCAAATCAACTCTAGGGTAGCAAAGGGGGGACGTTTGCCAATTTCATCACGATAAGGCACTAATTGTTGGGCTTGGGGGAAATGTTGGGGGAGATAGTAAAAAGCGATACCTGTTTCATTGAGGAGTTTTTGATTGTCTTCGAGGGTTAAGGAACGATAATTGATTCCTAATCCTTCCCAAATGTCAACGTAAGGGAGGCCATATTTGGTGGGCATACAATCGCCGCCGTGGAGAATGACGGGAACCCCCCTACTGGCGAGGAGGAGAAGGGTAATGGGAAAAACGGTAGCAGTGCGCGATCGCGCGTCATAGGGGACACCAAAAACGGTGACGGGATAAGCACTTTCCCGAGTTAAGGGCGGAATTTTGCCACCGCATTGATCATAAGCATCTAACATTCCGACTAATTCTTCAGAGGTGGGACGTTTAATGCGATGGGCAATCATAAAGGCTCCAATTTGGGCCGGCGTTGCTTCTTGTTTTAACATCAGTTCGGTGGCGGTGGCGGCTTCGGCGCGGGTTAAGTTTTTCCCGGTATGGGTCCCACTACCCACTTTTTTGAGAAGTTCTCGGAATGATGCACTCATGGCTTGCAGTTAATAAATAGATAAAGGGGTTGTCATCTCATCAGAAACTGAGAGTTTTTGAACCATTTGGCGAAAGGCTTTAATGGGGGGGATTTCTGCGCGATCGCGCGTGGTAGCAAACACCACTTCTCGGGTTAGGGTTTCTTGAGTTTGACGATTTTCAATGGCACGAATAGCAAGCGTGGGGTCATTTTGGGCTTCCACAAGTGCTGAATGGGGAAGTAGGGCAATTAATTCTCCCTGACGAATGACTCCGCGAAAGGCATCAAGGGTATTTAATTCCATTGCCATTTTGATGGGGGCATTTTGTTGGGAAAAACAATCTTGAACTAAACGTTGCATTCCATAACCGTCTTTAAACACCACATGGGGATAAGCGACTAATTCTGACCAACCCAACTGATTATGCTGGGTTAAGGGATGATTCGCTGCCATTAACACTTCGATCGGCTCTTCAAATAAGATATCAGTGACCATTTCTGGACTAGCGGTAAAGGCGGGATTATTCATCACAATAGCAACATCGACTAAGCCATCCCGTAAAACTTTCAAAGCGCGATCGCTGCCAAGGGCGGTTACCCTCAATTGTACGTGAGGATACTGACGACTAAACACTTGTAAAATTGGTGGCAGATGATAAGAACACACCGAATGAATGGCAGCAACGCATAACTCAGGTTGCTTTCCCGCCATGAGATCATGGAGTTCTTGGGTCACCATCGCCCATTCTTGGCAAATTTTACGAGCGCGAGGTAACAGCTTTTCGCCCGCCACAGTCAGTTTAGCTTGATGAGAACGATGGAAGAGATCAACGCCTAAAACATTTTCTAACCCTTGCACTTGCCGACTAATGGTCGATTGAGTGACAGAGCATTGTTTTGCGGCTTGTCCAAAGTTTCCTGTTTCTGTAATCGCTAAAAATGCTTGTAACTGCTCAATCCGCATTTTCCTTTTAGTATCTTAAATTACATTTATTGATGAGAATAACGAATTTTAAAGTGACGTTTCGTGCATTTTGATACATCTACGGAAGTTTTTTTAACGCGGCTTGGGCGTGTAGCTTCACAATCGGTGTTTTATCTTGGCTCAGTTGCTGGAGAATGTCTTTCCCCTCAACCCTCCCTAAATTACCCATGGCAACGGCTAGGGCTGGTTTTAGGGTTATTTCCTGTTGCCAAGTTGGAGTTTGATCATAAACTGTTCTCAGGGTTTTGACAATCTGAGGCTTATGTTCTTCACTTTTCCAACGTCCTACCACTGTGATGATTTCTTGGACAATCGGAAGCGGTTGTTGTTGCAGACTCTGCAGGAGTAGGAAGCAACTTTGTGAGGTTTCTTGATGGCTTAAGCCCTGTATAAGGGATTTTTTGAGAGGTTCAGGGGTTAAAGAGCTATTTAAGTAATTATAAAGAAGGTAAAGGGCTTTTACCGTTCCAAGACGACCAAGCGCGATCGCGCAATGAGAAGCCACTTCCCCGTTGATATCACTTAGAAGCGGAGATAGAGCTTCAACCACGAGATGCGGCTTGTAATCGTTTCCGCGAACCCCTAAAGCAATGACACTTTCTTTTCGCACCCCAGAATCGGTATCTTGCAAAGCGGAAATTAAGGCTTCCACAATTCGCGAATCCCGAAAGCTACCGAGGGCTTCAATAGCAATTCTACGGACTTCGGCATCCCCATCATTAACGACGGTTAATAAGGGTTCAATGGTTTCAGGCTGGCGAAGATAAGCTAACGCTTCTACTGCAGTAAGTTTAGTTTGAGGCTGATTTAAGGCTTCTGTTAGAGTGGGGATTGCCACTTTTCCCTGTTTTGATAAGCCATGGGCGCAAGCATCAATTACTTCTAACTCTGTCTCTGTTTTTAAAACGCTCGTTAAATAAAAGATGGCAGCAGGGGTTTGAAACTCACTTAAAATGGCAGCCGCTTCACAACGGAGATCAATATCAGCAGTTGAGTCTTCTAAAAGTTCAGCTAGAGGCGCGATCGCGCGATCGCCAAACTTCGGTAAAAATTTCGCAATCTCCCAACGTTCTCGAAATTCACCACGGATCAAGGCTTCCCATACCCACTGAAAAGCCTCTTCCTTTTCCGAGGGCGGTAAATCAATTAAGCCCTTACCATCTGCAGATAAAGGCAGCTGCTGTAAATAGTTGTAAAGTTTCACGAAAGACGATTGTTTCTCTCCACTAAAATAGGGGGAAATTCCCCCTACAATCATTCTAAGTTTTAACTGGCGGCAATGTATTCTTGCACACCCCCGCGCTTTCTACGCAGTTTCGCTAGGGCTTGATGTTCCAGTTGACGGACTCTTTCCCGACTCAGGTTAAGTTTCTTACCCACTTTCGCCAAGGATAGCTCATTGCCATCTTCTAACCCAAACCGTAAGGATAATACTTCCCGTTGTTGGGGAGTTAATTCCGAGAGCATGGTATCAATGTCTTGACGCATTGACTCTTGAGTGAGGTAAGTTTCTGGAGAGTTTTCGTCATCTTCTAGAAGTTCCGAGAGTTCGGTATCTTGGTTATCTCCAACCCGAACATCTAGGGAAATCGGTTGCCGAGCAATGCTGAGATACTCTCGAATTTGGGAAGGTTCTAACTCTAACTCAGTCGCAATTTCTGTGGGAGTGGCATTACGTCCCAGTTTTTGCGCTAGTTCTCGCTGTACCTTCTTGATTTTATTCAGCTTTTCGGTAATATGGATAGGAAGACGAATCGCCCGAGCTTGTTGCGCGATCGCGCGGGTAATTGCTTGACGAATCCACCAGTAGGCATAAGTTGAGAATTTATACCCTCTTGTGGGGTCAAATTTTTCCACCCCTCTCTCTAACCCCAAGGTTCCTTCTTGAATTAAGTCCAAGAATTCCATATTGCGCTTTTGATATTTTTTCGCGATCGCGACCACTAAACGCAGATTCGCTTCGATCATTTTGCGCTTGGCGCGATTTCCCTCTTTAATAATCTTGTCTAGCTCAGACTTCGTAATCTCAGCTTTCTCTAACCATTCCTCTTCAGTTGCTTCTCGTCCCAGTTCTTTCTCTAATTCTTCTTTTTGGTCTAACAGCCCCATCATTTTCTGCACTTGCTTACCCAAGATAATCTCTTGCTCATGAGTAAGCAGGGGAACGCGCCCTATCTCATGGAGATAGGTTCGTACCATGTCTGCAGAGAAAATCGGCTTTTCGTTGTTTTGGTCTAATTTTGCAGTGGGCATCTGTAATTGTCAGTGACTCCGTTTATAAGCAGGTTTTTTCGTAACTTGGGTTGCTCTCACTGAGAGGGAATGTTACCCCTTATCCAATAACGTATCTATTACTAATTCCACCCTACCTCTTGCTTATGACAGATATTAGGCTGAATTAGTTTGTTTCTTCTTTTTTCAGATCCGATTGTTGTGTTACTTTATACACAGAAAGCGAGGCAACCTTGCTTGATTTTTGCTAATCATTAAGGTTTTAGAATCTTAAGTGAATTCGTTATGAGTTTTATTTTTATTATAACATTGGGATGCAATTCTAGTGTTACTGCAAGCGGTGTGGTTTTCCCACCATTAATAGGTTTCCCAAAACTGGCTGTTTTTCCCCCTCCTCCCTTGCCATTTCTGAATCAGGCTAAACCTTAATTGTAACCAATTTCAATAAAAAGATCAAGAAAAAATCAATAGCGTTACCGAGCTCAGAAGACTCGTTATTAAAACCATTATTGGGACAACCAGCGCAGAAAGAGACTCAGAGAGATTCAGAAGTTGTGAGCATCCCCCATATAGCAACAAGATAGTGTGAGAGAGTGGAAAAACACTAACGACAATAAGCAAAAATTGAAAGCCTGGAATGACCGTTATAAAAGCACTGAGAAAAGCAAAGAGGGCTAAAGGTAAAATGGCACTACTGGCAAAAAATAAAGCCTTTTTCCAATCATAAGGGGATTGTAATAGAAAACGAATGACAAAGCTGATTCCAAACAGAGACAGACTCGGCATAATTCCCACTGGTAAAAGTCCCAATAGAGTATTTAAGTTAAAACCCAAGTGGGCAAGCATTCCAAATAGAAAGGCAAGATTGCTGAATACCAAAAAACTAGTTGCCACCACTGGGATTTGGTTTGGTTCTAAGCGACTATAAGCGAGTAAAATCCCTCCCATAGGGTTTCTGAGAATGGGGTTTAGAGTAGAAACCGTTATTTTGGCAGTATTTTGGATAGATGCAAGAATTTCACTCAGGGAATTTTGTAGCTGTTTTTTCACCTGCTGACGGCGATCGGGAGAACGATTAACATTTGGCACAGGTTTAGATTTAGACGGTTTTCCCCATCCAAAAAGACGACTCCCCACTTTCATGGGAAACCAGCCATAACGATTGAGGGTATCAATCCCTAAACGATACCCTTGCATATTCCCTTGTCGCTTACAAATATCGGTATATTCTCGCCAGTCAGCAATGGCACGGTTACGATACCTTAGCTCATAATGAGCAACTCCACGATAATAATAGGGGGGCGGAAAGTCTTGTTGAAGATAAATTGCTTTATTATAGGCTTTAATTGCCGAGTCAGCATAGCCTAAACGTTGACGGGCGCGTCCTCGATAATAATGCGCGATCGCGTTTTCAGGTTGATATCTTAAAACCTGTTGACAATCTTCTAAAACGGCTCGTTCTTCTCCTAGCGCCAGATAGGCTTCACACCGTTTTAAGTAGGCTTCCACAAAGCGACTATTGAGACGGATAGCAGCGGAGAGATCAGTAACTGCGGCGCGATAATTTTGTAAGAGCATTTTTTCCACCCCTCGCACATAATGAACCTGTGCGCTTCCTCCTTTTTGTTCTGAGGCGGATTTTTGACGCTTACGATCATATTTCTGGCGACGAGTGGCATCACTTAGCACTTCATAGGCTTCCCGCAAGGATCGAAACCGTTTCGCCGCATTGGCATCATTGGGATGCAAGTCTGGATGACAATCACGGGCAAGACGACGAAAGGCTTGTTTGATATCTTGTTGGGTAGCGTTTTCGGAAACACGAAGGATTTGATAGTAATCCTGATCTTCTGTCATCTGTTTCAGGAAGGAAGACTTAATTTTGATTTTAACAGACTACTTCTTTCGTTAAGAGGTTCGCCGCCAAATTGCTAATCCGCCCCCACGCCCTCTCGCAGCAATTAATTCTTCTTCTAAAAGAAAATAACGAAAGAAGGCTTGTTGTTTTAGCGGCTGTTTATAGAAAGTTTCATAACGCTTTTTTCCACCTCTAATATTGCCAGAATAAATTGGCTTACCTCCTATCAAAATTTTAATTTCAGTAAAGTCAAAGGCTAATAATTTTTGTTGAGGAAAAAACTTAGTCGGTCCTGATAACGTAAAATTAAGACCAGCAATTTGAACTGAATTTTCTACTTTTCCTGCTTCGGCATCAGGTAAATTAATCTCATGATTTTGGGAATAAGATAAAGAAATTTTAATCCAATTCGGAAGATATCGTCCTGCCCCTAAGGCAATTCCAGAACGTTTGCGGGCTTTTTTTGTTCCAGTAATAAACCATAATCGCCACTGACCAATTAGTTTTTGATAAGAAACAGGTTCTTTCTCTTTTTTAGCTGTTTTCTCTAAGTTAACTAAGGCTGTTACTAATGATTCTGGGGTAGGTCGTGACTTTTTGCTTTCATTAATTGCGGTTTTAACTAAGGTAATAGCTGGCGGATCATTTAGCATTTTTGTTGACATATTGAGGGGATTAAAGAGCAAAAATCATGATTTAATCTGTGGGATTGAGTCGCCAACCTGGTTTAACCACTTGGCGCGATCGCGCTATCACTAACGCATCTGATTGTACATCATCTGTCACCACTGATCCCGCAGCGATCGTCACCTCATCACCCAACGTTACTGGCGCAACTAAAACACTATTCGATCCTGTCTTACAATGATTGCCAATAATAGTTTGATGCTTTTTCACTCCATCATAATTCGCGGTAATGGTTCCTGCACCCACATTCACTTTAGTTCCTAACTGAGCATCTCCCAAATAAGATAAATGAGAGACATTTGTTCCTTTCCCGAGTTGAGTCTTTTTCAGTTCCACAAAATTGCCCACGCGACAACCAGAACCGACTTTTGCTTCTCCTCGTAAATGGGCATAGGGGCCAATCCTTGCTCCCTCTTCCACGGTACTATCAGTGACAACAGAATAAAGAACCGTTACCTGATCCCCAAGTTGACTATTTTCAATTAAACTTCCCGGACCTATCCGACAACCTGATCCAATGACGGTTTTTCCGCGCAGATGGGTTTGCGGTTCAATGGTGGTTTCAGGGGCAATTTCTACCGTCTCATCAATGGTAATGCTATCAGGATCAACTAACGTGACTCCTGCTAATAGCCATTTCTCCTTAATCCGTTGCTGTAAAATCTGATAAGCATTCGCTAGATGCTGACGGTTATTAATGCCGCTAATTTCCTGCACATCAGCAACATCCATCGCCATTACAGGCGAAAGAGAAGTAAAGACATCTGTAACGTAATACTCCTTCTGATTATTCTCTGCTGATAAATGTGGCAAGATTTCCGCCAATTTTTGCCAATTGAAACAATATACGCCAGCATTAATACGCTGATTTAACTTCTGTTCAGGGGTGCAATCGCGATCTTCAATAATTTCTTGCACACGGTTATTTTCATCACAGAAAACCCGTCCATAACCTTGGGGATTCTCTAATTGCGCCGTTAACAAGGTGGCAGCATTGCGATGAGTTTGATGGGTTTTTAATAATTGCTCTAGGGTTTCTGGGCGTAAAAGCGGCACATCCCCATTGAGAACTAACACATCTTCATTATTATCCGATAATAATGGTAATAGTTGTTGCACTGCATGACCAGTTCCCAATTGTTGTTCTTGTAAGACAAACTCCACATTTTTCCAGTCACTGAGATGTTCTTTAACCTCATTTGCGCCATAGCCGACAATTACAAAGTAGCGCGAGGGTTTGATTAAATCACAACTGTCTAATACTCGCTCCAGCATGGACTTTCCTCCCACAGGATGTAAAACTTTGGGGAGGCTTGACTTCATCCGAGTGCCACGTCCTGCGGCTAAAATTGCAACTGCGACCATGATTAATGCTGTCTAATTTGAAAATAACGATTTTAGGATTGTTTAGAGCGTACAGCTTTTAGAGCCAACTGACAAGAATTTTACCATTTTCCCCCTTCTTTAATCCTCCCTACTCTCCTTCGTAAGGAGGGCTTAAGGAATCGGTGTGTAGCGCTATAGTCATTCCAAATAAAAACCATCAAGCTGAGAGTGGGAGCATCTTGCTCCCTAGTAGCGACCGAGACGGTCGCATTACGGAAAATAATTGGAATAACTATAATTGATCAAAATCGTATAACATCTATCAAAAAACCCCACCAAAACTGTTTGATGGGGCTGATCATGTTTGTATGTCTCGTTAAATTACCGCTGGAACTTGACTATCAATCTCGAAATCAGGAGGGGTTCCGGTGATGCCATCTTCTGCTTGTTGTAGCGAATTTAAAACTTGCTGTGCGGAAGGACTAATGGCAATTTGAGCAATCTGATTATTTTCCAAGAGGGTGTTGACCTCGGTGTCTAAATCCTGCGCGATCGCTTGCAGTTGTTGTTGCACCGCATCAGGTAATAAATCACTGGTAATGTTATCGAGATCAATTAAGCTCTCATCCACAGCGCGTTCAGGAATGCCAGTTCTTATCAAATCTGGCGGGGGTTGAACTTCATTAACAGCAATATTAGCAGTAGCGGTATCTTCACCGCCATTGCCATCGGCGACAGTCAACTCCAAAGCAAACTGCTGTTGAGCTTCAAAATCCAAGTCATCAGCATCATTGACCAGAATTTCCCCTTGTTCGTTAATGTTGAAAGCTGGGTTGCCATCATCATCCACATCATCATTTCCCGACGCGATCGCGAAAGTTAACTCATCCTCATCGGGATCGCTGGCAGCAACCGTTCCCACCACGGTATCCACAGCACTGTTTTCATCAACCTCAAAGTTGAACTCATCCTGAGCAAATTCAGGAGGCTGATT
>JBKHER010000072.1:0-10260 GCA_046540715.1 Halothece sp. | reverse complement strand
GAAGAATCTATGGATGAAGAAGAATCCATGGAGGAAGAAGAATCTATGGATGAAGAAGAATCCATGGAGGAAGAAGAATCCATGGAGGAAGAAGAATCTATGGATGAAGAGGAGGAATAATTCATTGTTCCTCATAAAAACTCAGCTGCGATCGCGCCAGAAATATTAGGCTAATGAGTTCCCCCCATTGGGGGGATAATTAGTGATTAACTTTTCACTTCATCGGCAAAACTTGCCCAACGGACAAAATGAAATGCCCCAGCCACTGATCCCCAAACATGCTCATCCGTTTCAGGATCGCGTCCTCGATCTAAACTAATAAACTTGTCAGCATCAATTTCAAACGTACTATCGAGATAAGTTTCTTTCCCTTTGCGAACCACTTTACAGCCCTTCCCAGGTTCTACTTCTCCCTTAAAGCTATGACCGGTCCAACTAACAATCATATTACACCCTGGGAGTTTTTCTAAATTATCAAGGCTAATTTGAGATAGTCGTTCAGGTTCGCGACTCGCGCCATAAAATGATTCTGAGTCTTTGAGGGTATAGTTTTCAATTTCAATATGATCTTCAACGGGCAATAATTTTAAGACTCGCACTCGATAAGGATTATTCAACATATAGTCATAGGCTTGTTCCACAAATAGACTAATCCCTGATAAAAGTGATACAGGTAAGGGGCGCATCCCTACCCGAATATGGGCAAAAAAGGGAGGATTAATAAAGGCTTGTTCTTGGTTACTAAAATCCGCTGCCATCCAACGGCCGAGGGTTACAACATCGGTAGGGTGAGACATAATACTTTTTTTCTACTGTTATTAAATGATTCATTATTTATTGTTGATCGTTTAATGGTAGAGGTAGCAAAAGGTTAAATTAATGTTACAGTGGGTCGGTTTGTTATTTCTTTATCAACGTCACAGTTACAATCCCCGTTACTAGGAGATTCCTCTATGGTGAGGATGTGGCATAATCCTAAAGGAGTTAAAGTAAGAGATTTTTATGGATTTAAAAGCACTGATTCGAGATATTCCAGACTTTCCAAAACAAGGGATTATCTTTCGCGATATTACTACGTTACTGCGCGATCGCGCTGGACTTCGCTATACCATTGATACCTTAACCGATAAATTTCGACAAGCTAACCTCATCCCTGACTATGTTATTGGGATTGAATCACGGGGGTTTTTATTTGGGCCCAGTCTTGCTTATCAATTTAACGCGGGATTTATTCCTGTCCGTAAGCCCGGCAAATTACCCGCTGCGGTTCATAGCATGGAATATGACTTAGAGTATGGCAAAGATAAAGTCGAGATTCATCAAGATGCTCTGCCACCCAAGTCAAAAGTAGTGATTGTGGATGATCTCATTGCTACAGGGGGAACAGCAAAAGCAACAGCCGAGTTAATTAACAAAATAGACTGTGAACTTTTAGGATTTGGGTTTATTATCGAACTCAAAGACTTAGCCGGAAGAAATCAACTCCCTGATGTTCCCATTATTACCCTTGTTGAATATTAAACCAATTGCTAGTAAAAAAAGCGGTAGATCCTGAGTAATCTACCGCCTGTATTCAATTCAAGGACTAACAGCAATCAAGGTGATTTACTGAATTACGATTCTGAGCCTTGAGGAAGCAACTCTTGTTTTTCCTGTTTCGGGAAGACTTTCACCTCTCCTTCCACCACATCAACGGTGGCGGTATCGCCTTCAGAAAGACGACCTGAGAGCATTTCTTCAGCGAGGATATCCTCTAACAAGCGCATAATGGCTCGGCGGAGGGGACGCGCACCATAGCTAGGATTATAGCCTTCTTCCACTAATCGCTCTCGGAACGATTCCGTGACTTCTAACTTGATATCTTGTTCCGTCAGACGAGAGAAGACTTCTCGCAGCATAATTTCTGCGATTTCTTTGACTTCCTCACGATTAAGTTGACGGAAGACAATAATCTCATCGAGACGGTTTAGGAACTCAGGACGGAAGTATTGTTTTAATTCTTCGTTCACGAGAGACCGAATGCGGTTATATTGCGATTCAGCTTGGTCTTCATTAAGCTCGAAGCCTAAGCCGCCGCCACCTTTTTCAATAACCTTAGACCCGATATTGGAGGTCATAATTAATAAGGTGTTCTTGAAGTCCACCGTTCGCCCTTTCGCATCAGTCAGGCGACCATCTTCTAAAATTTGCAGGAGCATATTGAAGACATCAGGGTGAGCTTTTTCGATTTCGTCAAAGAGGACGACAGTATAAGGACGACGACGAACGGCTTCGGTTAATTGTCCACCCTCGTTATAGCCCACATATCCGGGGGGAGAACCAATGAGCTTAGAAACGGTGTGACGTTCCATAAACTCAGACATATCAAGGCGAATCATGGAGTCTTCTGAGCCGAAGAAGTATCCCGCTAAAGCCTTGGTTAACTCAGTTTTACCAACACCAGTGGGACCCGAGAAGACAAAGCTAGCAATAGGACGGTTGGGGTTTTTCAAGCCAACACGGGCGCGACGAATGGCGCGAGAAACAGACTTGACCGCTTCTTCTTGACCAATGAGACGCTCGTGCAGGGTTTCTTCGAGGTGCAAGAGTTTTTGCGACTCGGTTTCGGTAATTTTGCTGACCGGAACCCCTGTCCAAGAAGCAACAATATCGGCGATTTCTTCCACATCTACGACCGGACCAACTTGATCATCTTGGCTGGTTTCTGTGTCTTTAGCAGAAGCCAAGTTGCGGATTTCATTTTTGATTTCCATTTCGCGATCGCGCAATTCACCCGCCCGATCAAAGTCTTGAGAGCGCACCGCATCGTCTTTCTGCTTGAGAACTTGACGCAGTTCTTGATCTAATTCTTTCGCTGCTGGGGGAAGTTGAGAATTAATCAAACGCACCCGAGAACCGGCTTCGTCAACCAAGTCAATTGCTTTGTCTGGGAGATAGCGGTCTGAGATATAGCGATCCGAAAGTTGGGCGGCTGCCTTAAGAGCCTCATCAGTAATCCGAAGTTTGTGATGCTGTTCATAGCGATCGCGCAATCCATGGAGAATTTCGATCGTTTCATCTACCGTGGGTTCTCCCACCATCACGGGTTGGAAACGGCGTTCTAAAGCAGCATCTCGTTCAATATGCTTACGATATTCATCGAGAGTGGTTGCTCCAATACATTGTAATTCGCCCCTGGCAAGAGCCGGTTTGAGAATATTGGCGGCATCAATCGCGCCTTCTGCAGCACCTGCGCCAATTAGAGTATGAACTTCGTCAATGACCAGAACCACATTTCCAGCTTGACGAATCTCATCCATAATTTTCTTCAGGCGTTCTTCAAATTCCCCCCGATATTTGGTTCCGGCTACTAATAGCCCAATATCGAGAGTGACCACGCGCTTGTCTTCGAGAATATCGGGAACATCTTGGTTACCAATGCGTTGGGCTAACCCTTCCGCAATAGCCGTTTTACCAACGCCCGGTTCTCCAATTAAGACGGGGTTATTTTTCGTTCGCCGACCCAAAATCTGGATCACGCGCTCAATTTCATTTTGACGACCTACCACCGGATCAAGTTTGCTGTCGGCAGCTAATTGGGTGAGGTTAGAGCCAAATTCATCGAGAGTGGGCGTTTTCGTCCGACCTTGACTAGAACCGGTAGAGACTTCGGCATTTTCTCCTAACATCCGAATCACTTGCGTGCGAACTTTAGAGAGATCAACACCCAAGTTTTCTAAGACTCTAGCCGCCACACCTTCTCCCTCGCGAATTAAACCGAGAAGAAGGTGTTCGGTGCCAATATAGTTGTGTCCCAATTGACGAGCTTCTTCTAAAGATAGTTCTAAAACTCGCTTGGCTCTGGGCGTAAATGGAATTTCAACCGCGACAAATCCTGATCCTCGTCCGATAATTTTTTCAACTTCGATGCGAGCATCTTTGAGGTTAACCCCCATTGATTTCAGAACTTTCGCAGCCACTCCGGTTCCTTCTCCGATTAAGCCGAGGAGGATTTGCTCTGTGCCAACGAAATTATGACCGAGGCGACGTGCTTCCTCCTGAGCAAGCATAATCACCTTAATTGCTTTTTCTGTGAAGCGTTCAAACATAGCCTATTGTTATCACCTGCTGCGTACCCTTGTTACGCTGATTCTAACATAGGCGATCCCGAGCTTTGTATTAACGTTAACTTTTTAAGGATAAATCTCCCTTCAATTTTTCCTAGTTTTCAGGGGGTCAGCAAGGAATAATAACAGGCTTTAGACAATTTTTAAGATTTAAGCCTTAACTACTTTGCAAGATATCCCAGCCTTTCGTCAAGAGGGTAGCCCTTCTTTTTTCTTGCATATTTTTCATTTCTTGGGCAAATTCTGGTTCTTGCACCCGAGAACGCCATAAAATCAAGGCATCTTCTGGGGGAATGGGATAATAGTCTTTCCGTCGTCCTGCAATTTCAAATCCCATTTTTTGATATAAGTTAATGGCGGTGGTATTTGATGCTCTCACTTCTAAGGTGGCGCGTTCGAGTGACCAATGATGAGCTTGCAGTAATAAATGAGATAATAGAAGTTCTCCTAATCCTTGCCCCCGATAGTTGGGGTCAATGCCAAGGAGGGTAATATGGGCTTCTTCTACAATCGCCCAAAAACAGCTCATGCCAATTAGTTGTTCTTGAAGATCAGGGGAGTCTCGCCTAAATAACCCAAGAAGAAGACTTCTCGGACTCTCGATTTCTCGCTCATACCCCCCTTTTGTCCACAATCCACCAAAGCAAGTTTGATCAAGGGCGAGGGTAGCTTCCAGTTGGTCTGTTTTTAAGGGTTGAATTTTTAATTGCATTAATTGCATGATTTGGTGATTTGTTGTACGGAAAAGGCGAGGGTGGCAGCGAGAGCTTCTGCGCTGAGGCTAATCAGACGAAACAGGGCAACACTACTGAGAATGATTTCTGGCGAAAAGGTATTATTTAAAAGCGCGATCGCGCTACTTTCAAAGACCCCAATTCCCCCCGGCGATGGCACAATTAACCCCAAAAACCAAGAGAGACTAAAAACCCCTAATAAAAGGGGAAACTGATCAAGGGTCAAACTTGTAAATCCCATAACAGTTATCATAAACCCCATCCCTCTCAAGCCAACAAATCCTAACTCCCCTAATAAAGGAAACCACGGATAATGTTTAATCTGAAAAGAAGCATCACTGGTTGTTTTATTCTTTAAGTGAGCGACTAGCTTTAAAACAGGATTAAAACAATAAGGATGAATTAATATTAAAATGCTTCCTGCAAATAAAAAAGGTAGGAATTGATAAAACCAGTTTTCTTGATCCGCTAGCCAACTTTTTTGAATCGAAAGTAACGTCATTAAAACGGCGGCTGTTGCCATTAAAAGTGGTTCTAAAATCGTAGAGAGAGTTGCTGTCGTTAAATCTGTACCAGTGGCTTGTACCGCTCTAATTCGCCCATAAAAATGCCAAACATTACCAGGAATATATTTAGCTAAGTTTGTCTTTAAATAAATAGGTAAAACCCAACTTAAAGAAGCAGGTTGTTGTAAAAACTTAAGAATTGCTGCCCAAACGATTCCTGACCAAATATGAGCAATTAGGGTAATAAAAAGCGCGATCGCGCTATAATAAAAATGGGATACTCTTAATTCAATCGCTAAAACATCTTGCCCATGATCATAAAACGTTTTTAGCAAGAAAGCCAGCGTAATCCCTAAGACAAACCACCGTAAAAACTTCACCAACTAACCTCAAGTTTCAGAATGTTTGGTTAACTTTTGCTGAGTTTGATGCCACTTCTTCCAACTTGAGGAACTGCGAATGGCAAGCCATAGTAGCATCATGGCAATTAATCCCCCTTCTTCTGGTGCATTAAACGCATAAATCACCAATAAAATTGATAAAATATCTTCTCCCACTGCAACCCAAGGAGGAATCCCTCGCAAGCGAAAAAACCAGCCCACTTGTACGAGTTGTAAAACAAACGCCAATAGTCCGCCACTAATACCAACTAACCAAAGCTGTATGGTACCATAATCCACAACAATTGCCACTGTCATTGCTAAAAGTAAACCTGCTAGGGGACTCAAGACTAATTGAATTAACTGTAAAACTCGTTGCCCTAGTAATTGTTTTGATCCCAATAACTCAAATAACGACCAACTAATTAAAATGGCTAAAACAACTTGGGGATGAATGCGATTGAGTAAAGGAACATTCGACCAAAATTCTTGATTTTGAACGAATCCAATCATGAGTAAGGGAAGAGCGACTCGCATTCCTGCGGCAGCGGATACAGCTAAAACGGCTAAAATACCAGCAAGCATAATTTGAATTTTATGGAATTTTTCGTTCCTTACCTTAACTTTAACTAGCAATTCTAAACTTTTTCTGAAAATTTGCTAAGTTTTAGTTTTTCGATAATTATAGCATTAGTGAAAATTAAAAACGCTATAAAGGGTATTAAAATACTCAATTATGTTATAGCCCTACTAAATCAGTTATACCTCCCTTCAATTCGCCCCTTAACCAAGGGGATTAGGGGGGATTTAGGGGGGACTTTTTACAAATCAGATCAGATTGCTATATTTTTTAAAAGATTAAAAGCATTTCATCTACTTAAAATTAAAAGATAATGGAAAATCGAATTAAACCGCTTAAAAATTTATCCGCTCCCCTCCGAATTAGTGTATTTATATTGGTATTACTGTTAATTTGGCTACCAGTTGCAATTCCAATTCAAATTTTTCTGGCTGGGGATGAAGACTTAGTTACTATTTTAACAATGGGATGGTTATTTATTCTGTTTCTAGTTTTGGTTCGAGTCACCGAGAAATTCCTTTATCAAGAATCTTATCCTTATCAAGCAGTGGGCTTCACCTTTAGTTCTCGCTTTGGCTTAGATTTATTAAAAGGTCTTATTATTGGCTTAATTATTACTTTTAGCTTATTTCTCTTACAAGGAGCGTTGGGCTGGTTAAATTGGCAAGATAACGCGCTTCCCTATTGGCAATTAATTGCAGAAGGAGCGTTAACAGGAATTGGTGTGGGAATTGCTGAAGAAGCCTTGTTTCGCGGTTGGTTATTAAATGAATTAGAGCAAGATTATTCTCTAGCTATTGCTTTATGGGTAAATGCGATTATTTTCGCGATCGCGCATTTTATTAAACCCCTTGCTGTCATTCTAGAAACTTTCCCAGAATTTCCGGGCTTAGTCTTACTTGGGTTAGTCTTAGTCTGGGCGCGGCGAAAAACTCAGGGGCAATTAGGGCTTTCCATTGGCTTACACGGGGGACTGGTTTGGGCGTATTATATGATCAATGTGGGAGACTTAATTGCCTACAGCGATCGCGCTTCTCCTCTCATTACAGGCTTAGATGGTAATCCCATGTCTGGAATGATGGGCTGGTTATTTCTATTAGGGTTAGCGGTTTGGCTACGATGGAATAACCACCAATAACCAATAATTATGATTCGGATTTATACCCAAATTCAACAAGGAAATCGCTGGCTCAATCAATATCGCGGAAAGCGTCCAGCATTTGCTTGTGTTTTAGGTTTTACAGAAACAGGATTAGTTCCTAATATCTCCGCTGCTGGGGCGACTCCTGATGATCGGCGTTATACCGCGATCGCGGATGCCGAATGTTTAGTCAATGGCGTTCAACCTCATCCCAAATATCCCTTACCGCCGTTAACCGTGGGGGCTTCTCCGACTCTCATTTCTCGCTCATTTGTGGAAACCCTTGATCTCCCAGTTTATGTTTTAAATGCAGGATTACCCACTCCCCCGGCGATTCCCCATATTGATCTAGCTGGGATTCCAGCCCAATGTGTTTCTACAGGAAAAGCTATGCCTAGAGAAAGGGTAGAACACTTATTTCAACAGGGATGGCGTTGGGGAGAAGTGCTAGCAGAAACCGTGAGAGAGAGTTATTTAATGATTGGGGAATGTGTTGTTGGGGGAACGACGACAGCATTAGCCTTATTAACAGGCTTAAGAATTGCTGCCATGAATAAAATTAATAGCAGTCATCCCCAATGCAATCATCAACAAAAATGGGAATTAGTTCAAGCAGGGTTAGCGCAAACCGATTGGTATTTTCAACAACAATCCAGTGATCCCTTTGCGGTGGTGGCAGCAGTCGGCGATCCCATGCAAATTGTGGTTGCTGGAATGGCGTTATCTGCCAGTCGCAAAGTAGGCGTTTTACTGGCGGGGGGAACCCAAATGTTAGCCGTTTATGCTTTAATGCAATGCTTAATTAAAACTGGTAGCCGTGGGGATTTAGAAAAAGTCGTGGTGGGAACAACCCGTTGGGTGACAGAAGATTTAACAGGGGATACTGTCGGATTAGCAAAAACCTTACAGGATGTTCCCTTATTCGCCACAGGATTGAGTTTTGCCGCGTCTAGTTATCCCCAACTCACTGTTTATGAAGATGGATATGTTAAAGAGGGAGTGGGGGCTGGCGGCTGCGCGATCGCGGCTCATCTTTATTTAGGGTGGGATGAAACTCAATTATTAAGTAACGTTGAGCAGTTACTTAAACAATATGCACAAATCAACTAGAAGTGAATCCGTTGTGCGAGAAGTTGTTCTTCTAACGCAGCAATGCGGTTATAAGCCGCTGCCAGTTGGGTATTGAGACGACGAATTTGGATTTCTGGAGAAACCTTTTCTCCATCAGAGGCAGTGTTTCTACTGGTATTGGTGTCGTCATCAACTAAGACATCTTTGTGTCCCATAATACTGCTAAAGCCACGGTGGCGATTTTCTTGAGAAGACTCATTAATAGTTGCCCTTTCAGTAGGATTATCCTGTGATGCTTGCATTTGCATATTTGTGTCTAAGCGATTACTCAAGTGTTCAACTACTGCGTAAAGGCGATCAATTTTTTGTTCTAGGGTAGTGATATGATTTTCCAGTCGCTCCATGAAATATCCTCAAAGGAGTTTACGATTTTAGGGATCACTAATCATGATATTCGTTGAGTGACTACTTTTGTAAATATTACAGACTTTTTTAATTTTTCGCTTTATGTTAAACCGTCGTCAATTTTTATTAATAATGCTGGTAAGCGCGATCGCGCCTAGTTTGCACTCTTGTGGTAATGCTAATAATACGGCTCAAGTTAGAGTTTTAAGTGGCTCTATTCCGTCACAAGTTTTAGGAGCGTTTAAACGAGAATTAGAAGGGGATCAAAATCTAGATTTAAACCCCATTTCTCAGCTAGAAGAGTTATATCAAATCTTAGAAAAGTTAACGGAAGAAGAAACGTCAAATCGAGCCGATTTAGTCACATTAGGAGATTTTTGGTTAAAAACAGCGATCGAGAAGGAGCTAATTCAGCCTCTTGATCTCGAAGCCTTAAGCAATTGGGAAGCCCTACCCTCTCCATGGCGAGACTTAGTCAAGCGCGATGAACAGGGAAATCCAGATTCCGCAGGACAAATTTGGGGCGCACCCTATTGCTGGGGAAATACCATTATTGCCTATCGTGAAGACAAATTTCAGCAAGCCGAATATGATCCCCCAACGGATTGGGAAGACTTATGGCGAGCAGAATTAAAGCATAAAATTTCTTTATTGGATCAACCCCGAGAAGTAATTGGCTTAACCTTAAAAAAACTCGGACAGTCTTACAACACAGAGAATTTAGAAGCAGTTTCTAACTTAAAAAGTGAACTATCCGCCCTCCAAAAACAAGTTAAATTTTATAGTTCTGACAGCTATATCCAGCCGTTAATTCTTGGGGATACTTGGTTAGCAGTAGGATGGTCAAGTGATGTTTTAGACTTACGAACCCGTTATCCGAATATTAAAATCATCACGCCGCAATCAGGAACAGCAATGTGGGCTGATCTCTGGGTACGTCCCGCTTTTAGCGAACGCTTTTCAGAGCTAATTTTAGAGTGGATTAACTTTTGCTGGAAAACTGAAACTGCAAGTCAGATTGGGTTATTTACCAGTGCATCTTCTCCGATTTTACTCAATGGGAATCAAGAGGAAATTCCAGAGGATTTAAGAGCAGATCAGTTGAGGATTCCACCAGCAGAAATTTTAGATCAGAGTGAATTTTTATTGCCATTATCAGAAGCAACTGAAGAACAATATCAAACAATTTGGGAAAAGATGAGAATATAGAAGTTTTTACTCTCATGATGCACATTCTTAATGTGGGTTCACAATCAGTGAACAGTGACCAGTGACCAGTAATCAGTGACCAGTGAACAGTGACCAGTGACCAGTGACCAGTGACCAGTGACCAGTGA
>JBKHER010000071.1:0-10261 GCA_046540715.1 Halothece sp. | reverse complement strand
TTAAAAATGGTATAACTTAACAATATAACGGAGAGGAACTGGAGACCCATCACATAATACCTGTGAAAGAAGGTGGCTCGGACGACACCGAGAATTTAATCCACTTGCACAGAGCGTGTCATAAACAGGTACACAATTAAGAAACCAAGTAAACTGGCTTGAAGTAAGGCTTGAGCCGTATGAAGCGAGAGTTTCACGTATGGTTCTTAGGGGAGGGATGGAGGCGACTCCTGAACCTTACCCGACAGTCGTGGGTGAGTTCACAAACTAATAACGTCGGTCTTCTCGTTACATTTAGATAAACAAGACAGCAATTCCTAAAATAGCGATAATCACGCCGCCAATAGCACGAAGGGTAATTGGTTCTTTGAGAAACGCCACAATGGGAAGCACAAATAGTGGGCTGGTGGAACTGAGAGTTTGTGCAATCCCTGTGGCGGTAAATTTTAGGGAGATTTGCTGTAGCCAGATGGCTAAATAAGTGCTGGCAAAAGCGGTCACAAAAATAATGCCCCATAACCGCCATGACCATTTTAAGTAAGGAATTTGCAGTTCTTGGCGTAAGGGATAGAGTAAGGGGATGAGGAAAAGTGTTCCCGCAGCTAACCGAATTGCGGTACTCCAGAGGGGATTAATATCAAAGTCAGTAAAAGCGGTGCGTGATAAAACTGCCCCCACTGCTTGCGCGATCGCGCCTCCTAACCCCAACAAACTCCCCACGATCAACTCATCTCGGGTAATATCTTCATTACTGGTACGCTCACTAATTACGGTAGCAACCCCGACAAGGGTTAACCCAATTCCCAGCCAAGCATAAACAGAGAGGGCTTCTTGCAGGAAAATGAGAGCAATAATGGCAGCCAGAGGGGGGGCAAGGGTTTCAAAAAGTAAAGCCCGTCTTGCGCCCAAATACTTAAGGCTGGAGAAGAAAACCGTATCCCCAAACCCCACCCCAATTACGCCACTAATCGTCAGGATAAGAATGGAATTGCGAGGAAGATAGGGGAGTCCATCACTGGTAACTAAGAGAGTAATGGCAAGGAGAAAAAGCGCGATCGCGCCCTTAAGAAAATTCAATAACAATGGGGACAGTTGTTGTCCTAAGCGACTATAAACAACTGATGAACTTGCCCATAAAAAGGCAGCGAATAACGCCGCTAATTCCCCCTTAAACGCTAGCATTTAGACTTTAGTATGACTGTTTAACTAATTGTGAACTTGACGAGGGCAAAGGTTCAATCACTTCCACCTCTTTGTCTTCTCCCTCTTCAATGAATATAGCAAATGGCAACGCTAAACACACCATAGTCAGCGGCGGAAATTTCTGGCGCGTTACTCAAGAGAATGGTTTCTATGGTCATGGTTTAATTTTGACTGTAAAATGAGAGCTTCTGCTTTTAGGATGATTTTGAACAACTTTCTCTTTGATATCCTGCTTAAGCAAACATTCGTTGCATTTGAGGAGCCGCTTTATGAAAATTGGTTTAATGGGAACAGGCTTAATGGGGCAGGCGATGGCAAAAACTCTTGCTAATACTGACCTCTCTATTATGGCGTATAATCGCACGGCCGAGAAATTAAAACCCCTACAAGAGGTGGGAATTGAAACTACGACTTCCCCCCAAGCGCTAGTTTCGGCCTGCGATGGGATTATTTTAATGTTAAGCGATGCCACTGCTATTACAGAGACATTATTTTCCTCAGAAACAGCAAAAGCCTTATCTGGGCACACAGTGATCCAGATGGGGACGATCGCGCCCCGAGAAAGCCGTGAAATTACTGATAAAATAAAATCACAAGGCGGAGATTATTTAGAAGCCCCTGTCTTAGGAAGTGTTCCCCAAGCCCAGTCTGGTACATTACAGATTATGGTGGGGGCAACTCAGGCACAATTTGACCAATGGAGTCCCATTTTATCTCATTTAGGAAAACCTTTTTTAGTGGGAGAAGTGGGTAAAGCGGCTGCCTTAAAATTAGGATTAAATCAGTTAATTGTGTCTCTAACAGGAGCATTTTCTCTTAGTTTATCCTTTATTGAAGAAGAGGGCGTTGATGTGGAAACCTTTATGTCAGTGTTACGAGAAAGTGCTTTATATGCACCCACCTTTGATAAAAAATTAAACCGCATGAATGAGAGTAATTATAGCAATCCCAATTTCCCAACTAAGCATTTACTCAAAGATACTCGCTTATTCTTAGAGGAAGCGAAAACTGAAGGGTTAACTGTTTCTTCTCTACAAGGAATGGAAACCATTTTAGAAGCTGCTTTAGAATTAGGGTTAGGGGATCAAGATTACTCGGCGTTGTTTGAAGTGGTAAAAGGAAAGAAAAATGAATCATAAAAGTTTTTATGGTGGTTCAAGTTAATAGCATTTATGATTTAGCAGCAATTGATATTTCTCAACAGTCAGAAGTTGGGGAGAAAGCGATCGCGCTGAGTCAACTTTTACAAAAAGGGTTTCCTGTTCTCCCTGGAATTGTGGTTAGCCCTCAATTATTCGTCTCCCTTTTCTGGGAAGAAAATAGGTTTTTAGGGGTATCTCCTTTTCATCTTAACTTTAGTGACTATCAATTATTACAAAAAATCTCTGAAGACTTAACTAAAAAGGTCGCAAATGTCACTTTAGATCCCAAATGGTGTGAAGAAATATGGCAACAAGTTTCGGTTTGGAAAACACCTCATCTGATTCTACGTCCGTCTCCGATTTTTTCTGATCATCAGGCTTCAGGATTATGGGAGTCCCAATTTTGTTCTTGTAATCAAGAAGATATAATTACAGGCTTAAAACAGGTTTGGCAATCATTATTTCGCGCCCAGAGTTTATTTTATTGCCAACAAAAGGGAATAAAGTGGGAGGAATTAGGATTAGCGATTATTATTCAACCTGCTTACAGCGCGATCGCGTCTGGGACTTTCCAAGCCCAGCCCAAAACTTGGGAAATTGAGGCAGTCAAGGGATTAGGACAAAGTTTAGTGCGAGGAGAAGTTTTACCCGAATGCTATACAATTAATCCTAAAACCCATGCGGTCAAAAATCATCAATTGGGTAATCAAACTCGCCTCTATGATCTGGATTCACAATTACAGGTGAAGTTTCTTCAAGAGGCTGAAAAAAAAATATTAACCTCAGAGCAATTATTACACTTAATTAGTTTAGGGGCAAACTTAAAAACGACGACTCAGCAAAAATTTTCCTACGAGTGGATATTAATTAGACATCGATCAAAGCAAGAACAAGAAAATGATTTTAAGTTATACTTAACTCAATTTACTGTTGAATCCTCCCTTTCTAAGCCAATGACTGTTTCTAAATCATCGACTTCCCCAGTCATATTAAAAGGAATTGGGGCAGCGAAGGGAAAAGCCACAGGAGAGGTTTATCTTTTCGGAACAGATGATCAGAAATCCTTTCCTAAGGGAGGCATTTTAGTAGTCGATCAAATAACAACTGAGAGTTTAGCCCTAATTAACTCAGCAGGGGGATTAATTACAGAAGCTGGAGGAATGACCTCCCATGGGGCAATTTTAGCCCGAGAATTAAATATTCCTGCGGTAGTGGGTGCAAAAGGGGCAATTCAAACCTTACAGGGGAAAGAAACAGTTATGATCGATGGCGATAAAGGAGAGGTGTCATATCCCTCCCATGAGGAAACGCCAATCGTAGAACCTCCCTTATTCGCAGAAAAGAAAAATTCGGTTCTAGGAACTCAGTTAATGGTCAATGTTTCTCAGAATCACCGCGCCACTGAACTTGCTAACTTACCTGTCGATGGGGTGGGATTATTACGTTCTGAGTTGATGTTATTACCGCTATTGCAAGAACGATCTCTCTCTAGCTGGTTATCTCCTTCCCATCGCGATGACTTTATTCACAAATTAGCGGAACTAATTGGCCAATTTGCCCATGCTTTTTTTCCGCGCCCTGTGTTTTATCGTTCCACTGATTGGTTGACGGTACAAGAGGGAGAAAACTCTGTTTTCGGCGATCGCGGAACTTATAGTTATGTTAAGAATTCTGATTTTTTCTCTGCCCAAATGTTTGCCCTCCGACACCTTAAGCATCAGGGCGATTGCAATATTAACCTTATTCTACCCTTTGTCCGTGAGGTTGAGGAAGTCAAATTTTGCAAAACGTTACTAAACCAGATGAACCTTGATTGTGAAGTTTGGATGATGGCAGAAGTCCCCTCAGTGGTCTATTTATTAGAAGCATATATCAAAGCAGGGATTCAGGGAATTGCCATTGGAACCAATGATCTCACGCAATTATTATTTGGTGTAGATCGCGAACAAGGGGAATTTCGACAACAATTTAATGAATGTCATCCTGCCATGTTGAAGTTATTAAAAAACCTGATTCAGACAGCCAGAAATGGGGGAATTGGTTGTTCAATTTGTGGGCAAGGGGTTTCTTTATATTCTGAATTAATTGATCATCTTGTGAGGTGGGGAATTAGTAGCATTTCTGTCGAAGAATCAGCGGTAGAAAAAGTTTATGATTTAATCGCGCGATCGGAAAAGCGGATTTTATTAGACGCAGCGCGGAAACAAATTAATTTTGATCATCCCACTAACTCCCCATGAAATTACGAAGCAAAAGACGAATAACAAGGCGTTCTAAACTGGGAGTAATCTGCGTTTCGATTACAGTTACCGCTTTGGGAAGTGTTAGAAAATTCCATTATTGCCCTATTAGGAGAATACCCTGATGAACCCAGGATTTAATCTTCTTCCACTTCTCGACGACGGATATTGAGACAACACCATTCCTTACGTCGCCAGAGGGTTCCCACTTTCCAGCCATGTTCTTCTAAGCAATCGGCAATTGGTTGCGCTTTTTCCATTAAAATGCCACTTAAGATGCCCCAAGTGTGAGGGTGCGCGATCGCGCTAAACTCAGGAATCAACTCTAAAATGACCTCTGCTAAGATATTACAAACAATCCCATCAAAGCGGTGAGGATACAGGGTGAGAAGACGATCCACACTCCCTTGTTCCACCTGTAGCTGTTCTGGTTCAATTTGATTTAATTGGCGATTAGACCGTGTTGCTTTCACCGCAAGGGGATCGGTATCCGTGGCATAGACCTTTTCCGCCCCAAATAATAAACTGGCAATAGATAAAATTCCAGAACCGCAACCAATATCAGCAATCACTCCCCCCGCATTGCCAAAGCTGTAGCGCATTTCTAAAGATTCTAGACAGAGTTGGGTGGTAGGATGAACTCCCGTGCCAAACGCCACCCCTGGATCCAACCGTAGGATGATTCGATCTGTCTCAGGAGGGGTAATCCAAGCCGGACAAACCAAAACGCGATCGCCGATTTCTTGGGGACTCCAATGCTTTTTCCAACTACTAGCCCAATCTTGCTCATCAATGAGATGCCACGTCATTTGGGGAAGCTCAGTGTCCATGATCATCGCATCTTGACGTAACCACAAAGATAACGCCGCTAAATCGAGGGGATGCGCCCGTAACTGTGGCAAATAAGCCCGTAGTAACAGCGAGGTTTGCCCTTTTTCACTGGCCATTCCCCCACAGCCAAACTTTTCCAGCCGCCAGTATAATAATTCCTCTAGCGTTGGATCACAGGTAATCTTGATTTCCCACCAGCTTGTCATTGGTTATTTGTTATTGGTAACTAGAAAAATGTGGGGTGGCAGCGCGATCGCTGATCTCCCACATTATGGTTTATTTTACCAGTCTAGAGCTTAATGATATAAGCATCCCGAATGCCAGTCACTTTGGTAATCTCATCTAAAACACCTTCAGGAAGTGGATCGTCAATACTGAGAACCATGACTGCATCCCCACGGACAATTTTTCGTCCCACTTGCATACTGGCAATATTGACATTAAAGCCACCGAGTAGTGAACCAATTTTACCAATAATTCCAGGCATATCCCGGTGCAAGGTAAATAACATATAGTTATTGGGGGGAACATTAATCGGGAAACCATCAACATTAGTAATCCGCATTTCTTGATCACTGAGTAATGCGCCGCTCACGGAATGCTCTCCTAAGGCACCAGTAGCTTCTAAACGCAGAGAACCCGAATAATCGTGAACCGAAGCATCTTTGGTTTCAATAACGCGAATTCCCCGTTCTTTCGCCTCAATCGACGCATTGACATAATTAACCCGTTCCCGCAAGGCTGGAGAAAGGAGTCCCTTGAGCGCCGCAATCACAATCGGTTGACTTTGGCTATCAGTGAGTTCCCCTTGTAAGCGGACATTAAGTTGATCGATGCGTCCTCCTGCTAACTGACCAACTAAATTGCCTAAAGTTTCTGCTAGCTGTAAGAAGGGACGTAATTTTTCCAAGACATCAGGGTTGAGTCCGGGGATATTAACCGCAGAACGCGCTGGTAAACCGAGCAACACATCCCGAATTTGCTCCGCGACATCGACCGCAACATTGGTTTGTGCTTCTTCGGTGGAAGCCCCAAGGTGAGGGGTTAAAACCATATTGGAACCCACTTCTCGTAAGCGAGATTCCCCTAAGGGTTCTTCCGCAAATACGTCTAACGCTGCCCCTGCAATGGTTCCATTTTCAATCGCATCAGCGATCGCGTTTTCATCAATGACCCCACCGCGAGAACAGTTAATAATGCGGGTGGTGGGCTTCATTTTTGCCAAAGTTTCGGCATTAATTAAGTTTTCGGTTTCTGGAGTGCGAGGAATATGGAGGGTAATGTAATCGGCTTCAGTAAAAAGAATGTCTAAATCAACTAAACGACAGCCTAATTGTTCAGCGCGTTCGGAAGAAATAAAGGGATCATAAGCAAGTAATTTCATCCCCATAGCGCGGGCGACGGTTGCTACATGAGAGCCAATTTTCCCTAAGCCCACAATGCCAAGGGTTTTTTTGTAAACTTCAGAACCAATAAACTGTTTCCGTTCCCATTTTTTTTCCTTAACCGATTGGTTGGCTTCTGGGATATGGCGCGAGAGAGATAACATCATCGCCAAGGTATGTTCAGCAGCTGCCACGGTATTCCCTTCTGGGGAATTGACTACGACAATCCCGCGACGGGTAGCGGCTTCGACATCAATATTATCGACACCAACCCCGGCACGACCAATGATTTTGAGTTGGTTTCCTGCATCAATCACCTCTGCAGTGACTTGCGTTCCTGAACGCACCATGAGGGCATCATAGTCGGGAATTGCTTTTACCAGTTCTTCGGGTGAGAGTTTGGTGTTAACCTCGACTTGCGCCACTTGCGAGAGGATATCAATCCCTGCTTGATCGACGGAGTCTGAAACTAAAACTTTTGCCATGGGTTATTTATTTGAAATCAACAATATATAGAGGGTATCCTCTGTTTATGAGTTTAAGGGACAATTGATCATTTCTAAGAGAATCACCCGTTGTATCTTTTCATACTTTGGGACATTCTGGGAGGGGTAATGGGGTGACAAGGTGACAAGGTGACAAGGGGGGAGATTGCTCGGGTGTAGCATTAATTACGATAAAATAGAAGTTCCACAAGGCTGCTGAAAGGGATTTTAGAGACGATGAAGTATTTAATTGCTGTTCTAGCTAATCGCATCCAAGCTGAAGATGCTTATACAACACTTTTGAAAGAGGGAATTAATGAACAGCAGGTGGATATGGTGGGAAGAGGCTATAAAACTGCTGATGAGTTTGGGCTAATTAATCCGAATAGCCAAGCTAGACAACAGATTATGCGGATGGCAATTTGGTTGTTTCCGTTTGGATTTGCTGCTGGCTATATCTTTAATAGCTTAACGGAAATTTATTTATTTGACTGGGCTGGTACGTTTGGAAATCATCTCATCGGAGGCTTTTTTGGCGCGATCGCGGCGTTGATGGGGGCTTTCTTTGTCGGTGGCGGTGTGGGAATTGCTTTTGGCAGTGGCGATGCCCTTCCTTATCGTAATCGCCTCAATGAGGGGAAATATCTGATTGTGGTCAGAGGATCAGATTTAATTAAAGAACAGGCAACTCGCATTTTACGCCAGTTTAATCCCGAAAGTTTACAAGGGTACGAAGAAGAAGAATAATGTTACCGACAGATGAGATTTTAAAAGGGGTGGAAAATCAGGATGAGATTAAGCGCCTCATTGATTTAGCTGAACAAGCGATTAAAACTTGGGAAGTGGTTTGCACAGACTTTCTCTCTCCCCCTGTGATGATAGAAGGGAAGGAAAAGTTTTCTCCCCTCACTGATATTCAGTTTGTCGTTGGAGGAGGCTATCCCCAAGCAGAAAGAACGCGCATGGCAATTACTCGGTCAGAATTAGACTTAGATGCTTCGCAAATTCCTGTGGCTGCCATTGATGTGGCTGGGAATTTTCTCTTTGATACAGCAACTCATCGCGACTTTTTGGGAGCCATTTTAGGCACGGGAGTCGTCCGAGGAAAAGTGGGGGATATTATTGTGTTGGGAGAACGGGGAGCGCAAATTTTGGTGGTTCCTGAATTGGTGCAGTTTTTAGAAGCTAATTTAACCCAAGTGCGATCTGTGCCTGTAAAGGTGCGAGAAATCGGCTTAGAGGAGCTTAAAATCCGTCCCCCCAAAAAGAAGGAAATGACCACGGTTGAGGCTTCTATGCGCTTAGATGCGGTGGCTTCGGCAGCATTTGGAATGTCGCGGAGTAAGATGGCAAGCGCGATCGCGCAGGGAAATGTTCGCGTCAATTGGAAACCGATCACGCAACCCAGTCACACTCTACAGGAAGGGGATTTAATTGCAGTAGAGAAAAAAGGACGAGCCGAAGTAGGAGAGGTTTCTATTACCAAAAAACAACGCTATCGTATTCAACTGACTCGTTATCTTTAGCGAAAATAGCTCTACTAAATTAGTTGTACCCCCCTGATTAAGGGAATTAAAGGGGGGAGCAAGGGATTGCTAGCGAAAGTAAACGAATGGGGAATGTGGGTTAGAATGAACCCTGATCAGGTACAGGATAAAAACTATGTGGAACGAGATTGCTGAAAAAATCTCCCAAGCAACGGGAAAATCCTTTGCAATTCAAGATCGTCGCTCCGTTGGTGGCGGCTGTATTAACCAAGGTTATGTCATTAGCGATGGTACAGACACTTATTTTGTTAAATTTAACCGGGCCTCTGAGTATGAAATGTTTGCCGCAGAAGCCCTTGGCTTAAAGGAAATGTATGAGACGAAAACCATTCGCATTCCACAGCCAATCTGTTGGGGAACTACCGACAGTTCTGCTTATATTGTTATGGAATGGCTAGAACTTGGACGCGGTGGCGGTTCTGAAGTTTGGAAAAAAATGGGAGAGCAACTAGCCCAGATGCACCGTAAAGGGATGGCGGAAAAGTTTGGTTGGCATCGCAATAATACCATCGGTTCAACGCCACAAATTAATACTTGGACAGAGAATTGGGCAGACTTTTTCGCCGAACATCGCATTGGCTATCAGCTGCGTTTAGCGAAACGACGCGGCGGCAATTATCCTGATCCGAATAAAGTCGTCGAGAGGGTACGAGAAATATTAGCAGATCATCATCCGCAGCCATCTTTAGTTCATGGTGACTTGTGGGGAGGAAATGCCGAGGTGACGAAAGATGGAGAACCCGTTATTCTGGATCCAGCGACTTATTACGGCGATCGCGAAGTGGATATTGCGATGAGTGAACTGTTTGGGGGCTTTCCTGCTGGATTTTATCAGGGATATAATGCGACTTGGGAACTAGACTCTGGCTATCAACAACGGAAAGACCTGTATAATCTTTATCACATCCTAAACCACTTTAATCTCTTTGGCGGCGGATATGGTTCCCAAGCCCGTCGTATCATTGAGCGGCTGATGTTGTAATCTTAAATATCCTCTGGCATCACCCATTTGGGGGGTTCTTCCCGTTTTTTCTTCACCGCTTCTTCAGCCATATCTAACATTTGGTCAAGGGGGGTACTCTTAATAAATTGGGAGGCTTGAGCTGCATATTCTTTGTGAGGGCATTTATCTCCTAAGACACAGCCATTAACGCAGGCTTCTGCACAGTTGATTTTGGTTTCCATGAAACTCCTCTCTTTGCTATCAGTGTTCTAGTCATAGCTTAACTTAGACCAATTGACTAATGACTAATTACGCTAACTTATTGTCTGGTTTCACGGTGGGTTTAATTATTCTCACGATCGCGCTTTATCTTCTCCGTGGCTTTGGTATTTTAACCTTTATTCCCGGCGGAATTATCTATCTTTCTTTTTTTAGCGCGATCGCGCTCGGATTACTTTCTCAACTCGCTCATCGTCAGCGCTGGT
>JBKHER010000070.1:0-10376 GCA_046540715.1 Halothece sp. | reverse complement strand
ACTGTGGATATTATTATTGAATTGCGCGATCGCGCTGATCGTCCCATTCTTCTCATTGAACGTAAAAATCCGCCCTATGGTTGGGCAATCCCTGGGGGATTTGTGGATTATGGGGAATCAGTAGAAACGGCGGCTAAACGAGAAGCCAAAGAAGAAACGAGCTTAGACGTAGAACTCATTGAACAATTCCACGTTTATTCGGATCCACAACGAGATTCCCGTAAACATACCATGAGTATTGTTTTTATTGCTAGCGCGATCGGAACCCCCCAAGCTGCAGACGATGCGAAAAACTTAAGCATTTTCCCCTTATGGGAAATTCCAACCAATCTTTGTTTTGATCACGATCAAATTTTAAGAGATTATCGCTATTATCGGCATTATGGCTTCCGCCCTAACTTAATTGGTTCTTGAACAGGAGCATAGGTTTGATAATCAATATTCGGGAAAATGTTATCAATTTTTTCCACTTTTTCTAACCAATTCTGATCAATATTGCCATTAATAATCTCATCATAAAGTTTATTAAATCGTCTTAAATGCGATCGCGTTCTTCGCACTGCATAAGGAACCATAGTTCCCGTTCGCATAATAAACGCCCAATCCGAAGACTGCGCTAATAATAACTCTCTTGCCGCTTGATTTAAAGCCCGTTTTTCCCATTTATCTTTAGCCTTGCGACGGCTTAACGCAATCATGCGTTCGGTTGCTTCATGTAAATGAGGATAAATCCAAGCATTCGCTTCATTCACCCAATACTCATGGAAACCCTTAAACCCCCAACTCGACTGGGACGGCTTACACACCTGTTGCATCGGTTCTTGACGTAAATAGCCCGCTAAATGCACCATTTCATAAGTGGTTTGATCATACCAAGACTTACGAATTAAATAGTCAACAAACCATGGTCCCTCATACCACCAGTGACCAAATAACTCTGCATCATAGGGAGACACCACCAGAGGTTGACGTTGCATAATCCCTGCTAAATGTTCAATTTGGCGTTCGCGATTAAAGACAAAATTGCCAGCGTGTTCGGCAGCCTTTTCTCGCGCCCAATAGGGATCATATAATTTCTTTTCGCCTAAGCCCGCAGTGCGACTGGTAATTTTATGATATTTAATTCCTGTATTTTTCCGTTGTCCATTAGGAAGAATATAGGGCTTAATATAGTCATATTCCGCTTCCCAGCCCAAATCTTTATAAAACTCTCGATAAACGGGATCACCGGGATAACCCACCTGAGAAGACCAAACTTGTTGCGACGACTCATGATCTCGTCCAAACGCTGCCACCCCAGTTTCCGTATAAATCGGGGCATAGGTCCCATAACGGGGGCGAGGGCTAGCATAGAGTAAGCCATGACCATCCATGAGAAAATAGCGTAACCCTGCATCGGCTATTAGTCGCTCTAACCCATCATAATAAGCGCATTCGGGAAGCCAAATCCCACGGGGGCGACAACCAAAGTTTTCTTGGTAATGTTCACAGGCGATATTAAGTTGCGCTCGTACCGCTTCGGGGTACATTTTCATCAAAGGAAGATAGGCATGAGTCGCCGCCGAGGTAATAATTTCAAGATTACCGCTATCCTGAAAGCCCTTAAATGCGCTCACTAAATCGCGATCATACTTTTCCCAAGTCCGACGCACGCGGGCAAATTGATTAATGTAGTGTTGAGCTAAATATTGAATATGCCCATTTTTAGGGTTATTTTGAATTTCTTTCCAGGCAAGTTCTTCTAACTTAGCGAGATGCTGGTCATAGCGTTCTTGCAAAAAAGAGTCCCGCAACATCGACACCAGAGGCGGTGTCATGCTCATTGTTATCTTGAACTCAATCCCATCTTGTTTTAATCCTTCAAAGGTTTGTAAGAGAGGAATATAGGTTTCAGTGATGGCTTCAAACAGCCATTCCTCTTCTAATACATAATCACTTTCAGGATGTCTAACAAACGGTAAATGCGCGTGTAAAACTAGGGCAAGATAACCAAGAGCCATAGATAATTATTCCCCTTAGGTCGATGACGGGATCCTTCTCTATTGTAGAACGAATTGCCTAGCTTTGATACAAGGCGCGATCGGCTAATAAGATAGAGCCAGACGAGAATCAAGGGTAATATCTAGGTCTTGATTCGGATCAATGGAAATGACTTCTACTTCTTCTTTGTTTAGGAGAAGTCCCCCTAACGCCCCTAAGCCAGCGCCACCTAAAACTTCTATTACATCAATGGATCCTGTTATTTCTGCAATCACCGAAGCGGCGGCAGCCCCAATGGCAGCTCCTTCTAAAATATCACCGGTACTGGCTCCTTTACGGATGGTTTCTCGTCGAGTGACCACTTGCGAACTGGCATTAATACTGCGAGCAGACTCGTCGGGAACTTTGAGTTCTTGCGCTACAAAGCGTGAACCATCTTGTGCAGGGCGAATTTCCCCGACTAATTCCGTACCATAGGGAATCAGAATTCTGCCTTGTCGATCTTTGATATTAGCAGCAATCTGGAGGGTAACGGGGGTTGTTTCATCGGGCATAACGACGATCTTTTCGGCTTCGTCATATCTCACAGGGAGAGATGTACCTGAGGGAATTGCCATTCGCCCCTGATTTTGAGGGCGAGATTGCCCGCGACGCTCACCGGGTAATAATTGCGCCGATGTTGGCGTTGATAAAACTAAAGGGGTGACAACACCGACCCCTAGGAGAAGAGAAAGCGCGGTTGCTGTTCCTCTTTTGAGAAAAGATAGTTGGGACATGGAATTATTCCTCCAAATCACTATCTTCCTAGGGACGGCAGTTTCTTGATTAGAGTTCCCTTTAAACTAAGCCAGCACGGTGACAAACCACGGCAAAGCTAGTCGCCAAAACTGTGATTAGGAGGGCAACTAAGGGGGATTGTCCTTGGCTGACGGCAAAGGAGGTGACAATTCCTGCACCGACACCAGAAATCGCAATTGTGTTTAATAAGTCACTTTGAGGGGAGGTTTTCATTTTAAAGTTTGTATCTTAAATAACATATCTTGCTTTTAAGCTAACAAGTAACCTCTCTCCTCAAAAGAAAATTACGCCTAGTGTAACCAAGACTTAGTGTTTCTATATGTTTTTTAATATTACGATCGCGCCCAGATATTCTGATGTTGTTCAGGAGAGACAAGGCTATTAGCGCATAAAATGCCTGAGGCAGCAACGGCAGGAACTCCGATTCCGGGGAGGGTACTATCTCCTACCCGATAAAGTCCAGAAATGGGGGTTTGATAGCTCGGAAACAGGCTTTCTCCTGCAGCGATCGCGGGGCCATAGGTTCCCTGATAACGGCGTAAATAATGGGCGTGAGTGAGGGGAGAACCAATTAAGTCGAGGGTAATGCGCGATCGCAGATCAGGAATAATTTTCTCTAGGGCTTGATACAGGCTTTCTGCTTTGGCTTGTTTTTGCTGTTGATAATTGTTGTCTCGTTGCCATCCCTGATAAGGTTCAAGGGTATAAGCATGGATCAGATGATGTTGCGGTGGTGCTAAACTTGCATCCCAAACGGTAGGAATAGAGATCATGCAGGTATTGCCAGGGGTGGTAATATCCTGATTAGCGTCATGGACAACTACATGATGACCGTTTATGTTTTCTAAGCCCTCGGCGCGAATACCCAAGTGCAAGTGCATAAAACTATCTACAGCAGGGGTTTTAAGGCTGTTTTCCCGATAAGAAGCGGGCAAGTCTTTCGGTTGCAAGAGATTGCTATAAGTATCCCAAAGGGTGGCGTTAGAGATGACAATGGGGGCTTTTATGGTTTCGCCATTGCGTAATCTCACCCCTTCGGTTTTTCCTCCTGAAACTAAAATTTGTTCTACGTGGGCATTGAGTTTAATCTCTCCTCCCCACCGTTTTAAGCCTCGAATCAGGGCTTCTACAATCGCACCACTGCCGCCAACAGGATATTCGACACCAACTCGGGAACGTTCTCCCAGCATAAAAGCAATTTCAGGCGCGATCGTGCCATCAGCTTTTAATCCTGACAGTAAGAAACATTCTAAATCAATTAAGCGTTTTACCCAAGGATCTTTAACGGTTTTGTCTCGAATTTTTCCCACTGATGATCCCAGTAATGGTAATTTCGGCAAAGATTGTAATAAGGTTGGCAAATACTTAGGAAATAAAACTTGTAAAATTTTCCAATCCGCTCGTAATTCCATTGTGGGGATGGTTTTCAAGCTATCATATAACCCCAACATTTCTTGAATGAAGGCTTGATATTCTTTTCCCCCTTGAGGGCTAATTTTGGCGATTTCCCGACAATATTGATCATTATCTTGATAGGCGAAAAAGGTTCCTTCAGGAAAATGAAATTCTCCTAAGGGATCATAAGGAATGGTGTCTAATTTTTCTCCTAAAGCCCTTAAAACTTGTTGCAGTGGGTTTAAACTGGTTTGTTGGGAACCAATTCCAGCGTAAAATGAGGGGCCAGAGTCAAAGGTAAATCCTTTGCGCTTAAAACTATGGGCAGCCCCACCTGGAATGCTATGGCTTTCACAGATTAAAACATTATAACCATATCGGGCGAGTAAACTGCCTGCGGTTAACCCCCCAATTCCACTTCCGATAATAATAATATCTAAAGACATTTTGCCTGATACTTCAACAGTAATCCCCCTAACCTCTTTGCTCTCTCTTTCATGGCTAATCAACCCTGTTTGACGCTCTAAGCTAATACCCATTTAAATTGGGATTTTTGTAGCCCAGACTCCTTACAGCAAGCCTTGTGAGTCATCAAACTAGATGCATAACAGCTTACTCAGCATGAAAGCCTTATCTGACAGGAACTTTATTAATATAAAATTATAACATGGTGAAGTGGGTTTAGCTGCGAGCCTCTTAGAATTGAGCCACTTCTGGGCGCGATCGCGATTATCTTTATTTGGGGGCTATTAACCAAACCCAGTCGTTAACTTAAAGAACTCAAGAAAAAGTTTAAAGTTTAGAAATAATTAATTTTACTATCCTAAACTATGCAGTGTAGGCAATCTAAGGACAGGACGATGGATAAATCCCAACTTTGGCAACGGTATCAAGACTGGCTGTATTATGACCCAAACTTAAACTTTTATCTCGATATTAGTCGGATGCGTTTTTCAGATCAGTTTGTCAAGGAAATGCAACCGCAGTTTCAAAAAGCATTTCAAGAGATGGCAGACTTAGAAGCAGGAGCAATTGCTAATCCTGATGAAAATCGGATGGTAGGTCATTATTGGTTACGAAACCCTGATCTCGCTCCCAATGCGGAATTAAAAGCTGAGATTACCGACACCCTCGAAACACTTAAAACCTTTGCCGCGCAAGTTCACAGTGGTTATATTCATCCCCCTCAAGAGCCTCGTTTTACAGATGTGATTTCCATTGGAATCGGGGGATCAGCCCTGGGGCCACAATTTGTCTCTCAAGCCTTAGCCCCGCTTGATGCGCCCGTTAATCTTCATTTTATTGATAATACGGATCCCAAGGGGATTGATGATCTCTTAGCACAATTGCGCGATCGTCTCTCTAGTACCCTCGTTTTAGTAATCTCAAAGTCTGGAGGAACGCCAGAAACCCGTAATGGGATGGTTGAAATTCAAAAGGCGTATGAGGCGCAAAACTTAAACTTTGGTTCTCATGCGGTAGCAATTACGGGGAAAGGATCAAAATTAGAACAGATTGCCAAAAGTGAGGGTTGGATTACTACATTTCCCATGCACGATTGGGTAGGGGGACGCACCTCAGAAATGTCAGCCGTGGGATTAGTTCCAGCAGCCCTGCAAGGAATTGATGTTGATTCGATTCTAGAAGGGGCAAAAACTATGGATGATCTCACTCGCCAACCCGAACTAAAATCTAATCCTGCAGCTCTATTGAGTTTAGCGTGGTATGCTGCGGGCAATGGAAAAGGGGAAAAGGACATGGTCGTACTTCCCTATAAAGATAGTCTCAGCCTATTCTCTCGTTACTTACAGCAGTTGGTAATGGAGTCTTTAGGAAAAGAGAAAGACCTTGATGGCAATACGGTTTATCAGGGAATTGCCGTTTATGGCAATAAAGGAAGCACCGATCAACACGCCTATGTGCAACAGTTGCGGGAGGGTGTTCCTAATTTCTTTGCCACGTTTATTGAAGTCTTAAAAGATCGAGATGGAGACTCTCCAGATGTGGAAGCTGGGGCAACCTCAGGAGATTATCTTTCAGGTTTATTACAGGGAACTCGCTTGGCATTATACGAAAATGAGCGTGATTCCATTACCATTACTGTGGAAGAAGTCACCCCGCGAACCGTTGGGGCGTTAATTGCGTTGTACGATCGCGCTGTCGGACTTTATGCCTCGTTAGTCAATATCAATGCTTATCACCAACCAGGTGTAGAAGCTGGGAAGAAAGCAGCGGCTTCTATCTTAGACTTACAGCGAGATGTGGTAAAAGTGCTACAACAGGAAGGAACTAGCCTTTCTCTGTCTGAAATTGCCCAAAAAGTCGAGGCCCCAGAGTCTGTGGAAGCCATTTATAAAATTATCCGTCATCTCTACAGTAATGGTCGTGGGGTGAAAGTAGAAGGGAATTGGGGAGAACCCAGTAACCTCAAAATTTCTTGGGGAAATTAACCTGAATCCCCCCTACCTTCTTTGAAAGAAAGGATCAAGGGGGGTACTTTTGCTGACTTCCTTAAAATAATTAATTCTTTAAGTTTTTAGCAAGTTATTAGTGATAATTTTTACAATATTTTGATTAAAGAGTTGGTGAGCAATGCTCTCTTGATCAACTGTCCAAGTAATAATTTCATAACCCTCTTGAAGTAAGGATTGAGTGACTTTAGGCTGTTGTAAAACTAGGGAAAAATGAGGGAGAATTAATGGGGAAGATTGATCTAGGGTTTTGATGTATTCGAGGGAATAGTCAGTGATTTTTGTAATACCATAACCACAGGTAATGTGAGGTGCAAGTTGTTGCAGGTCATGGAGAAAATCATGATCAAAACTGAGAACAAAACAGCGATCGCGCTCTGGTTCTAAAATTTGTAGAAAGTGATGAATCGCTTGGGATGACCATTGAGAGGGAGATTTGACTTCAATCAGTAATTGAATCGAGGTGGGGGCAAATAAATGGAGAACCTCCTGGAACGTGGGAATGGTTTCGGAAGCAAATTGAGGGTGAAACCAACTCCCAGCGTCGAGGGCTTGTAGTTGGGAAATCGTTTTTTCGGCAACATTTCCTGTGCCATTAGTCGTTCGGTCAACGGTTGGATCATGGATAACGACGGGAATACCATCCCAAGAGAGGTGAAGATCAAATTCCACCCCCCACACCCCTTCCCGAATTGCCGCCCTGAAACTAGCTAAGGTATTTTCAGGGGCAACGGCACTATAACCGCGATGGGCAATTAAATGATAGGGCATAATTAACGTTGAATGGGTCGTAACGCCCGTGGGAAATCTTCAGCAGTGATACAGTCTTCAACTGCCTTTTGCGGGGCAATTTCTTCTTCTGCTGTCTCAGTTAAGCCCACTACACAATCGGAATAACGTAGGGGTAAGACACTACGACGACAGTTTTCCACGATGGGAGTCAGGTTATCCGAATCTAGAAAGTCATTAATTTCAATGACACAGGTGGCTAACTCGACAGGGCGGCGATTACGAAAACAGTTGGATAATGCTTCATTTGCGTCTATCCCCACCTCTTGATTCATACTGAGAACACACAAGGACAAATCTTTCGGGCGAATCGCATCGGCACAGGCGGCAGAAGCCTCATCTGGAGATAACCCCGCTTCTTGTAACTCCTCAGCACAGACTCGAAATTCATCTCCCACACTTGCCTGCGCTGAAAAAGAGGGGGCTAACATTAAACATAAACCAGTTCCAAGTGCTGTAAGACGACTTAATCTGTTTAAAAGTTTCATTTCTTTAATGATTTTGATAGAATTGCCAAGGATATCGGAACGTTAATTTGCTCATTCTTAAAATAGTCTAATTTTGGTATAGAGGTCAATTGTTGTGTCTAATTCGGTAACGCCTGATCTTTTGGCTCTAGACTTTGATGGTGTATTGTGTGATGGGCGTGCGGAATATCTTGAAAGCAGTCGCCGTGTTTATCAAGAAATTTGGAACAACTCTGACTTAGAGGTGGAAACATGGGCTTCTCGTTTCTATGAGTTACGTTCCATTATTGAAACGGGTTGGGAAATGCCGCTGTTGCTAAGGGCTTTAGTTTTAGGGATATCTGATGAAGAAATTCTGGAAAATTGGTCATCTCTTGTTCCCACTTTGCTGGAAAAGGAGAATTTAAACCAGCAAACGTTAATGCAGTTGTTAGATGAGAAGCGCGATCGCTGGATTCAAAATGATCCTCAAGACTGGCTAGCCCATCATCACTTTTATCCCAACATTATTTCCAGATTACAGCACATATTAGCCTCCCCTAAGCCTCCAGTTTACATCATTACCACCAAGGAAGGACGGTTTGCTCGCACGTTACTCGAACAACAGGGCATTAAAATTTCCCCAGATCAGATTATGGGAAAGGAATGTCACCAACCGAAAACAGAGACGCTGATCAATTTATTATCGACAGACGGGAAACTTTCTATTTGGTTTGTGGAAGATCGCCTGAAAACCTTACTCTCGGTGCAGAAACAGCCCAAATTAGCTTCAGTAAAGTTGTTTCTAGCAAGTTGGGGTTATAATACAGCGCGATCGCGCTCTCTAGCAATAGACCATCCACAGATTCATTTACTCTCACTGGAGCAATTTCAGCAAGACTTCTCCCAATGGAAGAGGAACATTACAAAATGAATACGTAACAATAGAAAAGATGGGCTAACCAATAACTGATTCTAAACGACGATGACTCCAAATCCTCTCATTACCCAATCCATTGAAAAGCTAGATTATCGAGTTACCGTTGGCGATGTTGCGACGGAAACTGGTTTGAAGGTGCAGGAAGCCCAAAAAGGCTTAGTGGGATTAGCCGCTGAAGCAGGTGGGCATTTGCAAGTCAGTGAAACGGGTGACATTACCTATCTTTTCCCAGAAAATTTCCGAACCATTCTTCGGAATAAATACTTGCGTTTACGCTTAAAAGAATGGTGGGATAAAATTTGGGGCGTTTTATTTTATCTGATTCGGATTTCCTTTGGCATTGTTTTAGTCGCTTCCATTATTTTAATGGCAATTGCAATATTAGTAATTATTATTGGCGCACAAATGAGTTCCGATGAAGGCGATTCTGATAATAATATTGGTGGCGGTGGCGGAATGTCAATTAACTTCTTCCCGCTTTGGTTGTTTGGCCCCGATTTATTTTGGTTTTTCTCCCCAGGATATTATGAAGATGACGAACCCATTAGAAGAGAAAGAAGTCAGCGTAATTCTCGCCAAAAAAGTGAGTTAAGTTTCCTCGAAGCTATCTTTTCCTTTCTCTTTGGAGATGGTAACCCAAATCGGAAATTAGAAGAACGCCGTTGGCAAGAAATTGGGCGAGTGATTCAAAATAATGGTGGTGCAGTAGTAGGAGAACAAATTGCTCCCTATTTAGACGATATTGATCAGAAAAGTTGGGAAGATGAAGACTATATGCTTCCTGTTTTAATGCAGTTTAATGGTGTACCAGAAGTAACGGAAGATGGGAGTATTATTTATTACTTCCCTGATTTACAGGTAAAGGCAGATCGACAAGGAAAGCAATCAGTAGAATCTTATTTGAAAGAAAACTATTGGCAATTTACCAAAGCCAGTAGTAACCAGAAAATGTTAGCCATTGGCTTAGGAGGGGCAAATTTAGTGTTAGCCTTAATGTTAGGCTCGCTATTATCAGGAGTAACAGTGGCGCAAGGCGGATTCATTGCTTTTATTAATGGCATTTATGGAATTCTTTTAGGTTATGCAATTGGCTATTTAGTGATTCCCTTAATTCGCTATTTCTGGATTCAACAACAGAATAAGAAAATTGTCACTCGTAACGAAAAACGTTCTCAACGTGCTGAAGAATTCCTCAAATTAGCGGGTAGTGATCAGAGTTTTCAAAATAAACTCCAACAAGCCCAGAAATTTGCTTCCGAAACAATTTTAAGTGAAGAAGATGTCGCTTATTCCACAGAAGAAGACTTAATTGATCAAGAGGCAAATCGTAGCGATAAAATTGATGAAGACTGGAAACGCCGTTTGAACAGTGACCAGTGACCAGTGACCAGTTATCAGTGACCAGTGACCAGTGACCAGTGACCAGTGACCAGTGACCAGTTACCAGTTACCAGTTACCAGTTACCAGTTACCAAATAACGAATAACGAATAACAAATAACGAATAACAAACTTAATTAGATGCAAAACCGAATTAATTTTCGTTTATTAAAGAAGT
>JBKHER010000069.1:0-10415 GCA_046540715.1 Halothece sp. | reverse complement strand
TAAAAAATGGCTCAGGGGTGATTTGAACACCCGACCAAGGGCTTATGAGTCCCCTGCTCTACCGCTGAGCTACTGAGCCTTGCTTGATTTAAGCCTTAACTAGGTTAACATAAATATTAAAGGGTGACAAGGCGCGATCGCGCTATCGGAACATACTACTAACTGAGCTTTCTTCATGAATTCGTGAAATAGCCTCCCCAATTAAGTTAGCCACAGACAGCATGGTTAAGGGTTCAATCTCTTCATGCCCTGGCACAGGGATGGTATTGCTCACAATTACCTCTTCAAAATCACCGCTAAATAGCCGTTCCCGCGCCGGTCCTGATAAAACCGCATGAGTGGCACAGGCATACACTTGATCCGCTCCTTTCTCTCGTAATAAGCGCGATCCTTCTAACATGGTGCCGGCAGTATCCACTAAGTCATCAACCATAACCGCAGTTTTACCTTTGACATCGCCAATTAAATTCAAGACTTCAGCTTCATTATGGCTATGGCGACGTTTATCAATAATTGCTAGGGGCGCATCATTGAGTTTTTTCGCAAAGGCTCTAGCGCGGGCTACACCTCCCACATCGGGAGAAACCACCACTAAATTTGATAACTCTTTACTAGCAAGATATTGAATCAGCACAGGAGATCCATATACGTGATCCAAAGGAATATCAAAATACCCTTGAATTTGTGCTGAGTGTAAATCCATCGCTAAGACACGACTTGCCCCAGCTTGGGTAATCAAATTAGCGACCAGTTTAGCAGTAATTGACTCTCGCCCTGCGGTTTTACGGTCAGCACGAGCATAACCATAATAGGGAATTACGGCGGTGATTTGACGAGCGGAAGCACGCCGACACGCATCAATCATAATCAGCAATTCCATTAAGTTGTCGTTCACTGGATGACAACAGGGTTGCACCAGATAAACGTCACAACCGCGAATGGATTCTTGAATTTGCACATAAAGCTCGCCATCTGCAAAGCGTTTCCTTACCATCGGCCCTAATTCTAAGCCGAGATAAGTCGCCACTTCTTGGGCAAGAGGCTCATTTGCAGACCCCGAAAAAATCCGTAAACGATTTTGGTCGGGCAGTTGGCTGAGTTGGGATTGAAGCGTTAAAGTAGCAGAATGGCTCACGGGCTTTCTCTTTAACCTCTATTCACTGCGATCATATCATCCCAAGATTGGGGATAAACTTTAAATAACATTAAAAAATAATGTTTAATTTCTGCCCCAACCGAAGGAAAAAAGTTGGCTCACGTCTAATTTTAAACAATGAAAACACTTTTAATCACGGGTACAGATACAGAAATTGGTAAAACCGTTGTTACTCTTAGTTTAATTGCCTATTGGCAAAAATACGGGGATCTAGAACGATTGGGCATCATGAAACTAATCCAAACGGGAACTCCGGGGGATAGTTATCTTTATCAACAACTATTTCGGTGGCAACAAGCACCAGAGTTGATTAACCCAGTCTCTTATCAAGCCCCGATCGCGCCTCCATTGGCAGCCAAACAAGAAAATCAACCTGTTAATCTTACTACAATTAAGCAGGCTTTGACGACCTTAAAATCGCAAAAAGATTTCGTGCTAGTGGAAGCCCTAGGCGGATTGGGATCTCCTGTCACTTGGGAAATGACCGTTGCTGATCTCGCGGCGGCGTGGGAACTTCCCATGATCTTAGTTGTGCCAGTCAAATTAGGCGCGATCGCGCAAACCGTGGCAAATGTCGCCCTCGCCCGTCAACACCAAATCCCCATCCAAGGCATTATTTTTAACTGTCTCACCGAAGAAGCGGAACACCAAAAAAGCAACTGGACTCCCTTAGACTTAATCACAAATCTCTGTCAAGTTCCGATTTTAGGGACAATTCCCTACCTCTCTAACCCGAACGATATAGAAAAACTCGCTCAGGTTGCGTCAAACTTAGAACTAGAACATCTATGGTAAAGGAATGATCATGACTGTCTCTCCCGCTAAACCCATCAACACCTCTCAAATTCGCCCTGAAATCCAAAATCTGCAAGAACAACTCGTACAATGGCGTAGAGGAATCCATCAACGTCCTGAACTTGCCTTTAAAGAAAAACTAACCTCTGATTTTGTTATCACTAAACTGCAAGAATGGGGCATTCCCCATCAAACCGAAATTGCCCAAACGGGTGTGGCTGCGATTATCGAAGGAAAAACCCCTGGCAAAGTGCTAGGGATTCGCGCCGATATGGATGCCCTCCCCATTCACGAAGACAATGATGTTTCTTATCGTTCTCAACATGATGGAATTATGCACGCCTGTGGGCATGATGGCCATACCGCGATCGCGCTAGGAACCGCTTATTATCTCTGGCAACATCGAGAAAATCTCACAGGAACGGTCAAAATCATCTTTCAACCCGCCGAAGAAGGCCCTGGGGGGGCAAAACCGATGATTGATGAAGGAGTCCTTAAAAACCCTGATGTGGATGCAATCATTGGGTTACACCTGTGGAATAACCTTCCCCTCGGGACAATTGGCGTTAAAGATGGCGCATTAATGGCAGCCGTCGAACTCTTTAAGTGTCAAATTCAAGGCAAAGGCGGACATGGGGCAATGCCTCACCAAACCACCGATGCGATTGTTGTCGGCAGTCAAATTGTCAATGCGTTCCAAAGTATTGTTGCCCGTAATATTGATCCCACTGACTCGGCGGTAGTCACCGTTGGGGAATTTAAAGCGGGTTCTGCCATGAATGTGATTGCCGATCGCGCTTATCTTTCGGGAACCGTCCGTTACTTTAATCCAGAGTTAGAAGGCTATATTGGGCAGCGAGTAGAAGACATCATCGCTGGAATCTGTCAAAGCCACGGCGCAAGTTATGACCTCAACTACTGGCGGATTTATCCCCCTGTTATTAATAATTCTCGCATGGCTGATTTAGTGCGTTCCGTTGCCAATAAAGTGGTCGAAACTCCCGCAGGAGTAGTTCCCGAATGTCAAACCATGGGCGGCGAAGATATGTCTTTCTTCCTGCAAGAAGTTCCAGGTTGCTATTTCTTCCTTGGTTCAGCAAATACCAGTTTAGGGTTAAACTATCCTCATCATCATCCGCGCTTTGATTTTGATGAAACGGCTTTAAGTATGGGAGTGGAAATGTTTGCCCGTTGTGTGGAACAGTTTGCTTCCCTAGACCTTTAACCCGATGACACGCTTAAGTATTATCAATTGGGAAATTCTTGCCCAAGAATACGAAACCGTTCAGGGTCAAATCAGGGAACCACCAGGAAGCTATCACTATCAAGACAAGGGCGTTCCCTGTTTTCCCGCTTCTCTAGCTTTAAGAGATTACCAGCGAGAGGCGGTGGCAAATTGGTTTCGGCATCGTGGACGGGGAATGCTGAAAATGGCAACTGGCAGTGGTAAAACCATTACGGCTCTTGCCATTACCACCGAACTCTATGAGAAAATTGGCTTACAGGTTTTGCTGGTGGTGTGTCCCTATCGCCATTTAGTGACCCAATGGGCGCGAGAATGTCAACGTTTTAATTTACAACCCCTTTTAGCCTTTGAAAGTGTCCAACAATGGCAACGAGAGTTATCCAGCCAGCTTTATCAGGTCACTCAGGGCAATCAAAAATTTTTAACGATTCTTACCACAAATACTACTTTTATTAGTGAGGGATTCCAGTCGCAACTGACTTATTTTCCTGAAAAAACCTTAATTGTCGGTGATGAAGCCCATCATTTAGGTTCGCCGCGTTTAGTGGCGAGTTTACCGAAAAGCATTGGCTTACGGTTAGGATTATCAGCAACTCCCGAACGCTATTTTGATGAAACGGGAACAGAAGCAGTTTTTAATTATTTTGGAGAGGTTTTAAAGCCTGAATTTACCCTAGCAGACGCGATCGCGCAAGGGGCTTTAGTTCCTTATTATTATTATCCTGTCTTTGTGCCATTAACGGAATCCGAGGCGTTAGCTTATGCGAAACTAACGAAACGCATTGGTTGGGCCTTGGGAGATAATCCCAATCTAAAAACTAATGAAACGGTTACCAATTTACTCATGCAGCGATCGCGCTTAGTGGGGGCTGCCGAAAATAAATTATCTACCCTAGCACAAATGATGTCATCGCGCCTTAACACCAGTCATACCTTATTTTACTGTGGGGATGGCTTAGTAGATGGCACTTCCCGTCAAGTAGAAACCGTAACTCGGATGCTAGGGAAGGAATTGGGATTCCGCGTTCACAGCTACACCGCCGAAACCCCCGTCGAACAAAGAGAAACCCTCAGACAACAATTTGAAAATGGCGAGTTACAAGGCTTAGTTGCTATTCACTGCTTAGACGAAGGCATAGATATTCCTGCCATTCGTAACGCAATTATTTTAGCCAGTACCGGCAACCCCCGCCAATTTATTCAACGACGGGGGAGAGTTTTACGCCCTCACCCAGGGAAAACAGAAGCGACAATTTTTGACATGATTGTGGTTCCCCCTCACTTAGATCGGGAAACTTGGGCAGTAGAACGTAATCTTTTACGGAAAGAACTGAAACGCTTCTTAGAATTTGCCCAACTCGCGAAGAATGCTGAACAAGCCACTCACCAATTACTAGCACTCCAAGACCAATATCAATTGCAAGGCAATAACACAGAATTTTAAGTGTTGTTAAAAATTACTAATTAGTTATATATTAGATAAGTGGAACTCATAAACGCTTCAGTGCTTCAGCAAAAGGAGGTAAGAAATGCAACTGTTGTCAGATTTATTTCGGTCTAATTTTACTCCCAACTACTGGTCTCAAGGAACATGGGCAATTCTAAGAGTCGTTATTGGATTATTTATGATCCACAACGGGATTGATAAACTTTCAGACGTGGAAGCCTTTGCGGATACCTATGTGAAAGTCATTGGGTTACCGTTTCCAATTTTCTTTAGCTATGTTGCCGGTTACATAGAACTTCTTGGTGCGCCTTTAGTGGCAGTGGGGCTATTGACCCGACCGGCTGCCCTTCTCAATGTTGCCACCATGGCAATTGCGGTTTATCACCATATTTTAGTTGCAGGGTTAAGTATCCCCTACTTGGAATTAGCAACTATCTATGCCGCAGCCTTCTTATTCTTTGCCATCAATGGAGCAGGGCTTTTTTCCCTAGATACCTTTATTGGAAACTGGCTCGGTAACCGCCTAGAAAAAACTCCCAGAGAAAAAGAAACTGTGTCTGTCAATGAAGTAGTGAGTGAAAGTAAATGATCAAACAACAGAGGTGAAACTTATGAATTGGAAAAAACTTTTGATTGTGTTTGTGATGATTGCTTTTTTCGTGAGTGGCTGTGGAAATTCTAGTGCTAAGGATACTTCACAAGTGCAACCTCGTCAAGAGATGGAACAAACAACAGCCAGTGAAACTGAATCTGTCGCAGATCAAAGCGAATCAACTGCAGAAGCTAAATCTAAATCTGTCGCAGACAAAAGCGAATCAACTGCAGAAGCTAAATCTGAAATCAAGCTAACTAGGGAAGCCGCAGACCTAGAAAATGGGAAAAATGTTTTTCTCGGAAAGGCTAGTTGCACGCAATGTCATCGTGGAGGCATTAATACAGTGATTGCCGATAAACATCTTGGCAAAGATGCTTTAGAGAAATATAACATGGATTCTATGGAAGCGATCGCGCACCAGGTCAAAAATGGCAAAAGTGCGATGCCAGCTTACGGAAAACGACTGAGTGAGGAAGAAATTCGAGATGTCGCAGCCTATGTTCTTTCTCAAGCGGAACAAGGTTGGAAAAACTAATCAATTCACCTAGCTTGATCAGTTTTTTGAACTTCTCCCGCTAAAATTAAAGTCAGTGGGGAGGGTGACCTCTCCACTGCTTTAATCAAACCGATTACAATCCACTATGACTCTAGTGACAACAGCCACAGCTAATCTTGTTGAAGTTTTCTCTGCAATTCAAGGAGAAGGCTTAAATGTAGGAACGCGACAAATTTTTATTCGCTTTGGGGGTTGTGACTTACGCTGTTGGTTTTGTGATAGTGCCAATACTTGGAAAGCTAATCGTCAATGTCGCATCGAAAAAACCCCTGGACAAAGAGATTTCGAGATTTATCCCAATCCGATTGAGCAAGAGCAGCTATTAAGTTGGATTAAACAGCAACACCAGCCTCAGTTGCACGATAGTATTAGTTTAACTGGTGGCGAACCCTTGCTTCACGCTAAATTTTTACAACAATTTTTACCAAGACTGAAAGCAACCACCCAGTTACCCATTTACCTAGAAACGGGAGGACATCGCCCGCAACAGTTGTCCTTAATTTTAGATTCCCTTGACTGCATTGGGATGGATCTGAAACTTCCCAGTGTGAGTGGGGAAAAACAATGGCTCGCCCATGAGGAATTTTTGCGGCTTTCCCTACCACAAAAAGAATTATTTGTCAAATTAATTGTTTCCGATCAAACCAGTGAAGCGGAGCTTAAACAAGCAAGGAGCATCATTGCAAGAGTCAGTTCTGAGATTCCCGTAATTTTACAGCCAGTAACGCAACTAGAGGGAAATTGCCCTACGCCCCCGACAGCAGAACAAGTGTTATCTTGGCAATACTTTTTCAAAGAAGCCCTTTCTACGGTGCGAGTCATTCCACAAACCCACAAAATGATTGGGCAACTTTAATGGAAACTAAATTACCGTTGTAAATCTTTCCGTTTTGCTTGAGGGCGAGAGCGTTTCGGAGTGGGCTGGCTTGGTGGTTCTTCTTCAGTTTCAGAAGCTGCCGATTCACCTTTTTGCTCCGTCTGCATTCTTGCTTTGGCCTTCGAGGCACTTTTACGGAGAGCCTGTAATCGCGTTTCGTAGGTTTTACGAGCGCGTCGGTTAGGGGTTTGTTCAATGAGAGTTTTTAAGGCGCTACCGAGACTTTTATAGGCATTAGGAACACTATAACCGAATCGAGTTGCAAGCGCGATCGCCTTTTCATCGGCATCAATCACTGCTTGAATCGTTTTATTCCCGTTATTCTTTTGCCAGAGTCGATAACCAGAAACCCCACATAAACCGAGAGCTAAAATGAGCAATAAGCCATCTTGCACCCACAATTCACCAACAGCGCCACCTAAACCAATGGCGAGGGCTGCCATTTCCCATCCTTCTTTCGGGATGGTGTCATTTTGAATCCGAGCAACTTCATGCCAGAACATTAAATTTCGTTGATCAAGAGAGAGGTTTTCCCACTTTCCCAGATCAATTTGAATTTCCACTTCATCCCGACCAATTTCTTCACTACGAATGATGGGGGGATTGACTTCTGTTGTTGCTTCAACAATTACCCAGCTTTGTAATTCTGGGGGAAGCAAGGTTTTTAAACGCCGTAACTCATTCATTTCAGCTCTTGCAGAAGCAGTGGCAAAAGATGTCATGTAAACCTCCGTTAACGTTATCCGAGGTAGTTTTCTCGGAGTAAATTTAAGACTCTTTGGGAGTGAGAGTCAAAAAAAATGACAAGCCCCACAATGGGAAAAATCTTCTCACTATCCCCAATATACAATAGAGTACGCAGTTTACGCACTCTATTGATAATAATCAAGGGAATTATTGATAAAAATTAGCTATAGCAATCTAGGGCAAGCCGGTACCAACCCCAGAAGGAATCAAGACTGCAATTGCAACATTTGATAAGTGGGGGTCATGCTTTCTTCATATAAAACTTCTCGTCCCCAACGTTGGACCTGTTTAACCAACAGTTGTTCTGTTTTTTGGTCAAATAGCGGTGTTACCTGCTGAATACGACAAGATTGTGCGCCGCCACCTGCTTCCATTCGCATACAGCCTGTGGTTTCGGAACAGAGAACAGTACAGCAATCTGCCTCTAAATTGGTAGAACTGAGACGAATACTAATTAAGTCTCCAGGAATTTCTCCAGCTTCCGTGGGAATTCCTGCAAGTTCAGCAACAATTTCTTTTTGTTCTTTATTTTGTAGCTTCACCCGTCGAATATCATAGTCTCCCCCTTCATACTCATAGGAAATCGGTTCCCAGTTTAAGCGGGAGGCTAACCAACCAAGAAACATTAAAGCCTGGGCGGGATTCCCCTGTTCATAGTCAATGGTAACTTGATCGACTTCTGTTAAGTCATTCCGTCTTTCAGGGGGATCAAAGGCTTCTGCGGTTAATTCTTGCCATGCGGACAAGCGTCGCCAATTCAGGTCAGCAAATACCATCCCCTCTGATAAGAGTTGACCGACACATTGTAATTCTGCTTCTGTTTGTTCAAAGCTACTGGAATCAATAACCACAGTATCACTATGATTCGCAAGACGTTGGAACAGATCAGATTTGGGTTGCGGCTTTGCCTTCCACCACAGAAAGCGAGGTAAATCACTCAGCATTAACGCACAAATCATGCCACCAATTCGTTCTAAGGCTTCAGGAGTACCAGTGAGATGAATATATTCACAGCAAACTAAGCTGTTACTCCCTTGCTTTTGAATTGGGCAATATGCGGAAACTTGGGCTGAGACTCCCTCATCTTCTGTTTGAGTAGGATAAAGGGCAATAATGCGACCAGGGTTGCTAGAAGCCAGGGTTTCCGCGATCGCGCTATCATCAAATTTTTCTTCTGACTCATAGATCACCATGGTAAAGGTAGTTGCCCGAGTCGCGATCGTTCCCTGATCGGCAGCATGATTGTTCTGCCAAATTTCATTGAGTTCCGCTTCAATTTCCTCAATGGAAACATCTTTGGGATTTTGTAACGATAAAAGGGGTGGAGATTGTGTCATCATCTTGCCTCGCTATAAGTGTTTAACGTTCAAATCATTGTTTATAATCGTCGCCAATTCCGACCATCCCCATTGATCAAGGCTTCTGCTGCTAAAGGTTGCCAAGTTCCAGCTTCATACTGGGGAACTAAACTGGGATCGCTAGCTGTATCCCAAACCGATAAAACAGGACTTAAAATTCGCCAAGCCTCTTCTACCTCATCGGAACGAGTAAATAAGGTTTGATCCCCTAACATACAGTCAAGGAGAAGACGATTATAGGCATCGGCCGTTGCCATGCCAAAGGAGGATCCATAACTAAAGTCCATATCCACCGATCGCGTTCTGAGTTCAGGTCCTGGCATTTTTGCCTCAAACCGCAGGGAAATTCCCTCATTAGGCTGAATCCGCATCGTTAAAACATTAGGATTAGTTTGTTGGGCAGCGGATTGAAAAATCAGGAGGGGAACTTCTCGAAATTGAATAGCCACTTCGGTCACTTTCTTCGGTAAACGTTTTCCCGTACGGAGATAGAAAGGAACGCCTTTCCACCGCCAGTTATCACAATAGAGTTTTAACGCGGCAAAGGTGGGCGTAGTGGAATTGGGATCAACCCCATTTTCCTCGCGATATCCAGGCACTGGCTTTCCTTTCATCCAACCTTTACTATATTGACCGCGAATGGCACAATTATCCAGATGATTGGGATCAGCGAGATAAAAAGACTGTAAAGCCTTCGTTTTTTCGGTGCGAATACTATCGGCATCTAAGGAATTGGGGGGTTCCATCGCCGTTAAAGACACCAACTGCATTAAGTGATTTTGCACCATATCCCGCAGCGCGCCAGAGGTTTCATAATAGCCGGCGCGATCTTCTACCCCCACGGTTTCGGCTACCGTAATCTGCACATGATCCACAAATTGGCGATTCCACAAGGGTTCAAAAATGGCATTGGCAAAGCGGAACACTAATAAGTTTTGTACCGTTTCTTTCCCTAAATAGTGGTCAATGCGATAAACTTGGTTTTCATAGCAAACATCTTGGACGGTACGATTCAGCGATCGCGCCGAAGCAAGGTCTTTCCCAAAGGGCTTCTCAATCACAAGGCGTTGCTTGTTGGGGTCTTGGAGCATTCCCGCTTTCCCCAATTGCTGAATTGCCTCTGGGAAAAACTTGGGAGAAACCGCTAAGTAAAAAACCCGATTGCCTCTAGTGCCGCGTTTGCCATCTAATTCCGAGAGGAAGGCTTTTAATTTTTGGTAGCTTTCTTCTTGATCCATGTTGCCAGAACAGTAGTATAGTCCTTCGGCAAAGTCTTTCCAGAGTTCCTCATTACCAATGCCACTGGAAAAATTTTCTACGCCTTCCCGCATTTGTTCGCGGAAATAATCATGACTCCAATCTCGTCTTGCCACGCCGACAATGGTTAACTCTCCAGGGAGGCGATGTTCTCGTTTCAGTTCATAAAGGGCGGGAACCAGTTTCCGTTGGGTTAAGTCTCCCGACGCGCCAAAGATGATAATGATGGAGGGTTCAGGCGTTCGTTCTTGTTGTAAGCCAATGCGAAGGGGATTTTCTTTCGTTGCAACCATACCTTAGTGACTAATTAGTTAGGAAGTTAAATTAATGAAGATATAGTAATTCCAAATCAAAAACAGCAGTAATGGGAGCATCTTGCTC
>JBKHER010000068.1:0-10664 GCA_046540715.1 Halothece sp. | reverse complement strand
GGGACTTTTTACAAATCAGATCATATCGCTATAAGTGCTATCCTAATTTTAACAAAGTTGGTGATTTAAATCTGACCTAAACAACAATGGGATCAAGCCAGCGCAAAACTTCTTTTTTCAATTGTTCAATATCGCGATAAAACTGTTGTTTGACCCATTGCCCTAAGGCATCTAATGGGGAGAAATTACTGCCAGGATTCCAATTCCACTCTTTAGGGTTAACGGGGGTAAGATGATTACCAGAAAGCTGTAAATAAGAAACTAAACTGGGAGAAGATTCTTCAAGAATTGGCTTTAACTGTTCTGTTTGATCAATCGTATCATTTTGGAATCGAACTAACAAAGTTCGTGTCGGATTATAGTCACTTTTCAAGATTTCGTAAGTTCGTTCAGGGGAAGGAGTAAACTCTAAATCAAATTCCACTAAACTATTTAATTGTTCCACTAAGGGAACGGATTTTCGGGCGGGATAATTATTGTAAGAAATTAATAAGTTTCCCGATCGCTGTACTTCATATAAACTATTAATCAATAGATGTAATTTACAGCCCATACTGTGTCCTAAGCCATAGATGGGGAGATAGCGTCGAAATAAGCCTAACCGTTGATAAGTGGTTTCAAAGCGATTTAAAGCCCGTTGCGCGATCGCGCTATGATTCAAATCGTTGAGAAAAGGAGTCGCAATAATGGCATATCCCTCTTGGGCTAGAGACTCTAATAGCCAACTATAGGTTACTTGTGGAGCAGTGGCAACAAACGCTCCCCCCAAAAAATGGATCACTCCTTTGGGCTGTGATGGTAATAATACTGAATTCCCTGCAATTTCTTCCCAATTAGCCATACGAAATAACTCACTGCAATTCCCCTATTAATGTTAACTTTTATGAAAGCAACTCTGCTGAGGAATCATCATGTTAGAACTCTATCAATTTGAACTGTCTCAATATAGCGAAAAAGTCCGCTTCTTACTCGATTATAAAGGGCTAGAATACCGTAAAATTGAAGTAACCCCCGGGGTTGGGCAAGTGGAAGTCTTCCAAATGTCAGGGCAAAGACAAGTCCCTGTGCTGAAAGATGGGGAAACTGTGGTTGCGGACTCCACAGAAATTGCCATGTACCTTGACCGCACCTATCCTGATCGTCCATTAGTTCCCAGTAGTGCCAAAGAACGAGGATTAACCCTCCTCATGGAAGAATGGGCGGATGAGTCCATTGGCATTAAAAGCCGTAAAGCCTTTATTGGCGCACTCAATCGCAATGAAGCCCTCCGCACTGCGGTTTTACCCCCTGATACCCCAGACTTTGTGAAAAGCATTGTCAGTGGTATTCCTTCTGATTTATTAGAAGCCCTTGGTAGTAGTGTTGGTATGGGCGGCGAATCCTTAAAAGCTGCGGAAGGAAGTCTCAAGCAAGATTTAGATGCGTTGTGCCTAATTTTAGGAGAACAACCCTATCTGACTGGGAATACGCCTACATTAGCTGATTTCAGTGTCGCAGGTTTGAGCTTATTATTAAAATTCCCTGAAAAATCTTTCTTAGATCTCCCTGAACAATTAGCTGGAAAAGCCCTCCCTGGAATTGGGGATAATCCTGCTTATGAAGCCTTCTTTAACTGGCGCGATCGACTTTATCAAGATTATCGTCAAGCGACAGTTTCCACCAGTAGCACCAGTGCATCCGCACCCAGTTCTATTGAAATTGAATAATTAGAATCATCTCGGTTGGGTGGAACAGATTTTGTGAAGCCCAACTTTTTTTTCAGTGACCAGTGATCAGTGACCAGTAAGCAGTGACCAGTGACCAACAACAAATAACGAATAACAAATAACGAATAAAGGATGAAGGACAAACAAACGCCGCATAGTGGGTATCATTGGACGGGAGATAATCTTTTAAGACATTTTTTGCCCTTTAAAGACCCCTTAAGCTCTCGCTTCTTTGAAGGGTGGTATTATCGTGTCACTCTCCCCGAAATTAACCAAACTTTCGCCTTTATGTACTCCATAGATGATCCCCAAGGGGGAACGGATTATAGTGGCGGGGCGGCGCAAATTTTGGGACCAGATGACGAATATTTTTGGCGTAGCTTCCCTAATGTTAAAGGCTTTTGGGCTGATCAGAAACGCTTAGGCTTAGGACATTGGCAAAAACGCCCCATCGGGAGTTTCCCAAGAGAATTAACCCCAAATCAGTTTAAGCAACAAATTGAGGAAGGCTATCAAGCTACTGCTACCCTTAACCAAGGAAAACTTTTTGATCCCACTACAGGAGAACAAGTAACTTGGGAATATCAAATTACTCCCATTTATGGCTGGGGAGATCCTCATCGTCCACAAAAAGCCACAGGAGGCTGGTTATCCTTTTTTCCCTTCTTTGAACCAGGTTGGCAAATTTTAATTGCCCATGGACTTGCTACAGGGTTTATTCAATGGCAAGGGAAGACCTATAATTTTACCAATGCTCCTGCTTACAGTGAGAAAAATTGGGGACGCGCTTTTCCAGCGAAATGGTTTTGGTTAAACTGTAATGCGTTTAATGAAGATTCCGATCTCGCGTTAACTGCAGGGGGAGGAAGGCGAGAAGTGTTAGGCTTAGGAGAAGAGGTAGCTTTAATTTGTTTTCATCATCAAGGAAAGTTTTATGAATTTGTCCCTTGGAACTCGCAAGTGTCTTGGGAAATTCAGCCTTGGGGACAATGGAAAATGAGTGCAACTGGCACAAACTTGATAGCAGAAGTTGTCGGACAAACTGACCGTCAAGGGACACTTCTCCGTGCGCCTACTGAAAAAGGATTACAGTTTTATTGTCGCGATACAATGCAAGGTCAAGTCCACCTAAAATTATCAACCCGTCGCGGAAAGAGGTTATTGGAAGCGACCAGCGATAATTGTGGTCTGGAAGTAGGCGGTATTCCTTGGTCTGGTTCTTGGATCAATTCTAATCGTTGAGTGGATACTTATTAATTATGAAACGAAATAAAAGTTATTGGTTCTCTTTATTATTAACAGTGACCACCATGCCTTTTTTGGGAAGTTGTACCGAATTAGCAGTTAATTCCCCTGAAAATAATTCTGAATCATCTCCAGAATCGGAAGAAAATCCCCAATCAGAACTGTTTTCTGATACTGCCAATAATGGAGAGCCAACATCTGATCGTTCCTTAACTCCTACTGCCGATGATCAAAACTTTATCACAGAAGTGGTCGAAGATGTGAGTCCTGCCGTGGTTCGTGTGAATGTGGAACGAGTGGTGGAAACTGACCTCCCCGAATTTTTTGATAATCCATTTTTTGAGCGTTTCTTTGGAGATTCCATTCCCCAACCTCCTGAACAAAGAAGACAAGAAGGTGTGGGATCAGGATTTATTGTCAGTAGTGATGGACAGATTCTCACTAATTCCCATGTGGTCAACAATGCGGATACGGTCATGGTTGAGTTACGGGATGGACGCAGTTTTGAAGGGGAGGTCTTAGGAGAAGATCCCTTAACCGATATGGCGGTGATTCAAATTGAAGCCCAAGATTTGCCGACTGTTCCTTTAGGGGATTCAGAGGCGGTTAGACCGGGACAATGGGCGATCGCGATCGGGAATCCTTTAGGGTTAGAAGAAACCGTGACTGTGGGCGTGATTAGTGCCACAGGGCGACCTAGTTCCGCGCTCGGGGTATCGGATAAACGAGTCCAGTTTATTCAAACTGATGCCGCCATTAACCCCGGCAATTCAGGGGGGCCGCTTTTAAATGCCCGAGGGGAAGTGATTGCCATTAATACCGCAATTATTGGACAAGCCCAAGGCTTAGGCTTTGCGGTTCCCATTAATACCGCCAGAGATGTTGCCCAGCAGATCGTAGAAACTGGACAAGTGGAATATCCTTATGTGGGGATTCGCATGGCAACATTAACCCCAGAACTTAAACGCCGCCTTGAACAACAATTTGCCCAGCGAGGGATAGAGATTGAAAGTGATTCGGGAGTTGTGATTGTGGAAGTGGTCGAGGGATCACCGGCAGCGCGATCGCGCTTACGACCCGGCGATATTATTAAGGAGCTCGATGGGCAAAGTGTCACCGAATCAGAAGAAGTGCAACGTCTGGTGGAACAGCAAGAAATTGGCGATGAAGTCACGATGTTGATTGAAAGAGGCGGCGAGACAGAGGAAATCACTGTCGAATTAGAGGCGCTTCCTGTGGAAGATCAACGTTAAACGCTAATCTTCTAGTAATTGGGAACTATGATACCCAGTCACAATGCGTCTCCCATCTTTGAGAACATGAACTTCGATTTGATCACTTCCCCAGTTGAGTTGATCCTCTAAATCGGGATTAAAAACGCGCACTTGCTGATTGCGAGAAGAGACTAAAGAAGTCGGATCATTAATCGCTTGGGAGGGAACATAGGGACCATCAACAAGCAGATCAAGTTCATTGAGAAGATCTGAGGCTCCTTGGGGGGCTTGTGCTGATTGTAACGCCTGAAGGGTAAAGCCACTAAAAGACATGACATTTAAGCCTGCTGCCTTTAATTTTCGGGCAAGTTGAGTTAAAGCTGGGGCTTGCCAAAAAGGTTCTCCCCCAGAAAAGGTAACACCTTGATTTTTAGGGTTACTGAGAATTTGTTGGGCGACTTCCTCGACAGAAATTAGTTGATTGATTTCAAACGGCCAAGAATTGGGATTAAAACAGCCAGAACAACCGCGATCGCAGCCTTGAACCCAGACTACCGCCCTCACTCCTGGCCCGTTAACTTGCGATTCATTTACATAGCCCATCAGATTTAAGTATCCTGAGGGCAGAAAAGCATAAGGATGCTTAATAGTTGGCTCAGTCATTATTAAACTCCTCCTTACAACGACTGTCTATCTCTTTTTCATCTTGACAAGTTTTTGATGAAAGTAGCCAATTTCTTTAACCAAATTAGCTTTTCTTAACCTAGGAAAGGATTAGCTGATCAGAGTTGGCTAAAATTTTGCTGAAACCTTGTTATCATCGTCAATAAGACCAAAATCGCGATGGAAGTAGCATGAATTTTTTACAACGAATCTGGCGAGTGATTCGGGCGAATCTGAATAGCCTGTTAAACAAAGCAGAAGATCCCGAAAAAATCCTTGAACAAGCTGTTAACGATATGCAACAAGACTTGGTGAAGCTGCGACAAGCGGTGGCGCAAGCCATTGCCTCTCAGAAACGCACTGAGCGTCAAGCCTCCCAAGCTAAAAGTACCGCCGAAGAGTGGAAAAAACGGGCGCAACTAGCCTTAGAAAAAGGCAATGAAGAGTTAGCACGGGAAGCCCTAACCCGTCGCCAAAATTACCAGCAAACTGCAGACAATCTAGAAGGGCAACTTTCGCAACAAAATCAGGTCATTGATAAATTAAAGTCTGATATGCGGAAGCTGGAAAATAAAATTTCTGAGGCAAAAACCAAGAAAGATATGTATATTGCCCGAGCGCGATCGGCTGAAACCACCCAACGCCTCAATGAAATGATGCAGGGGGTGAATACGGGAAGTTCTCTCAGTGCGTTTGAGCAAATGGAAGAAAAAGTGATGGAAATGGAAGCCTCTGCCGAAGCTACCCAAGAAATGGGGCAAGATGATGTGGAACAGCAATTTGCAGCTCTCGAAACAGGAGGGAATGTCGATGCTGAACTGCAACAGATGAAATCCCAATCGGGGCAAAAAGAGTTACCAGAAGGACAACAAGCAAAAGTCGATCAAGAATTAGAACAACTACGCTCGGAATTAAAGCAATAGTCCATGGAACGCGGATTAATTTGGCTTCCTCTCCTAGGGATTTTCATTGGTTTGGCTTGGGCGGGATGGCGAGAATATAACAAGGTAGAAGCCTATCGCCTTTGGGCGGAACAGTTCGATCGCGCTAAGTATGATATTTATGCAGTTTTAGGGCAAAAAGACGATGCTATTACTTGGGGAAAGCCAGCTCATCCGCATCCCCAGGCTCTAGAGAGTTTTTCCTTAAAAGATGTGAGCGCCATTGAACTGTTGGTAAATGGGGAAAGGGTGACACTTGATGATCCGCCCCGACGGGGAAAGCCGCACATTGGGTTTACCTTTGAAAATAGGGAGACAATTCAAATTCCGTTTACCGATGTCTCTCTCGCCGCCCAATGGACAAAAAAACTACAAGAACTCCGAGCAGAAATCGTTTAACAAACGCGATCGCGCCCCTGCGCTTTTGCCTTATACAGAGCTTGATCCGCATCTCGAATTAACGCTTTGCGACTATGATCCTCACTGGGAATAACACAGCTAATTCCTAAGCTGAGGGTAACATAAGGCTTCCCTGAGGATTTAGCATGAGGAATATTGAGATCAGCTACGGCTTTTCTAGCTCGTTCGGCAACAATCAAGGCTTTTTCTTTTGAGGTAGCAGGGAGAATAATCCCAAACTCTTCCCCGCCGTATCGGGCGACACAATCATCAGGGCGATGAACAACACTTTGCAGCGCCTTTGCCACTTGAATTAAACAGTCATCCCCCACCTGATGCCCATAATAATCATTAAAGGGCTTAAACTCATCAATATCACATAAAATTAGTGATAACGGTTTGTGATCGCGTTGCAATCTTTGCCAGTGCTGGTCTAACATTTCATCAAACCAACGTCGATTCGAGAGTTTCGTTAAACCATCTTTAATTGCCAACTCTTCTAACTTCTCATTGGCTTGTTGTAATTGCTGATACAGTTCTGCTTGATGAATTGCTACGCCTACTTGCGTTGCTAATTGTTTCAACAGATTAACTTCTGTGGGTTGCCAATGGCGAGTGCTGCGACAATGATGGGCAATGAGTAAGCCCCAGAGATTCTCTTGATGTAAAATGGGAATGACTAAATTTCCTCGCACCTGAAACGACCGTAACATCTCCCGATAACAAGCAGTCATCTGGCTTTTTTCAATATCCTCAATCGCTAAAACCCGTCCCTTGGAATACAAGGGGGCAGACTTGGTTTGGAAACAAGGATCATAAATTTCTTGGTTGAGTAAAGCGTTCCAAGGATCAATGACGGATTCAGTGACAATTTTTCCACTCCAGTCTTCCTGAAAGCGATAGAGAACAACGCGATCGGTGTCTAAAAACTCCCGAATTTCCTTAACTGTAACCTGAAAGATTTCCTCTAAATCTAGAGAGGCATGAATTTGTTGGCTAATTTCAGCAACCAATTGTTCCCGTCGCGTTTGAGTAAACAGTTGTTGCAGGGAGGAAGAGGCGGTTTCATTGTTTGCTGTGGTGTTATTGAAAGATGTTTTTTCCCTATCATTGCGACTCTGAGTAACTTGCCAATTAGAAATCGAACTTTCCCCTGCACTATTGAGGAGAAATTGGGTGGTATCCGTTGCTGAGAGTGGCTGACTGATAAAATATCCCTGTACTTCTTGGGAACAGGTTTGTTTATGGCTATGAACACACAGCGATCGCAGCACTTCTAACTGTTTGAGGTTTTCTACTCCTTCAGCAACCAACCGAAGATTTAAGCCTTGCGCTAAGATCGCCACACTATTGACAATGGAAGTATCAATGTCACTGCTGTTGATATCTTTGATAAACGTTCGATCAATTTTTAAGGTATTAAGGGGAAAAGATTTAATGGCATTGAGAGAAGAATACCCCATGCCAAAATCATCGAGGGCAACACTCACTCCCATTTCTTGTAGCTGTTGCAGTGTCCAATGAGTGAGATCAACATTTTGCGCAGCGATGGTTTCGGTAATTTCAATTTCTAACGCCGTTGCAGGAATTTTTGTTTCCTCTAAAACTTGTTGAATCACACTAACAAAATTGGCTTGTTGAAACTGACGACCAGAAATATTAATCGCAACTCGTATCTCAGTTAATCCTTTCTCTCGCCACTGCGCTAATTGCTGACAGGCTTTTTCTAATACCCAATGACCAATTTCACAAACCAGATCGGTTTCTTCAGCAAAGGGAATAAAATGTTGGGGAGATAGTAACCCTCGCTGAGGATGTTGCCAACGAATTAGGGACTCTATGGCGGTAACTTCTCCTGTTTCTAAATCAACTTGCGGTTGGTAGTACAGTCGAAAATCATCATTTTGCAGAGAATTGCGAATATCGGTTTCGAGAGTTAGGGGATTCAGCGGCGATCGCAGCGAAGGAGTATAAACCTGATAACGATTTCTCCCTTGTTCTTTCGCGCTATACATTGCCGTTTCCGCATTCATTAAAAGGGTTTCTGCTTCTGTGCCATCATAGGGGCTAATGGCAACCCCCCAACTGCCTTTCACATAAACTTCATGTCCGAATAGGGAGAAGGGTTTTTGAAAGATCATCCCGATCGCGCTGACCATATCCTCAATTTCAGCACTATTGAAATTCGTCAAATTTTGTAATAAAATGACAAACTTATCCCCATGCCAATGCGCCAATAACCCTTCTTGTTCCGATAAATGTTGTTTCAGGCGTTCAGCAACTAACTTCAGGAGTTCATCTCCAGCGCTATGCCCAAGAGTATTATTGACTTTTTGAAAGCGATCTAAATCTAAAAAAATGACCGCAAACAATTCTTGCTCTTCGGTTGCTTTGGCGGTGAGAGATTGTAATTTTTCCGTAAATTCCTGACGATTCGGTAATTCTAGCAGAGGGGAGTAATTATTTTTCCAGATGACGGACTCATTTAAATCCTTTTGTTGAAAGACTTCTTGCCAAATTTGCGCGATCGCGCTTGCCAACTTCATTTCTTCAGTCGTCCAATTTTCAATCGCCGCCTTTTCACGAACTTCCTCCCAAGGCGCAAAAGACGAACGGAGTTGCCTCATTTCTAAAGCATTCCTCGGCGGACGACCCGCCCACCAAATCGTTTCTGGCTCATTTTTCCGAAAAATAGTTAAATATGCCTCTCGATAAGGCGTTGCCCTCAGGGGAATAATCAGAGCCGAATCAAGTGGGGAGGAATCAAAAGCCGATAGGGAAATCCCCACATCCGAGAAAGAAATTTGATCAGCCTGTAACAGCAATCTTTGCCACTCTTGACTTTCCTCTAAAATTTTTCCCTCTTCACTCGGAATTGATTTTTTACCATGCTTAAAGGTAGGTTGCACTCCGAACTGATGAATCTCACTTTCTCCCGTCAACCTTTGTAAATAGAGTCGCCCGCCACAACCCGCTAGACTCGTCACCGCTATTTCTAAAACTTTGGCTAGCGGTGGGTTAACCGTATTTTGCAATAAATTCCGAATCGTTTTCACCGTTTGTTCACGGTTTAGCAACGCCTGTTGATAGTCCGATAACTCTTCTGTGGTTACTAATAATGTCAAACGCTCTCCCAACAACTCCAACATTGTCAACTCACTTCTTTGCCAACGGTGAGAGCGACTATTCTGGATTACCAGCAATCCCCACAATTGTCCTTCAATAATCATGGGATAAGTTAAGCTGGCTTGGATTCCCAATTTTTTTAAATATTTAAAATGACAATTAGAGGAACTCATATAAGACGTTTCCGTCTGATCATTGGGAAATGTTTGAATTCTTTTCTGGGCTTCCATATCCACCAAAACCCGCACCTGTTCCTCTAAAAAGCGTTGCCGAGTTGCCTCGGGAATGTCGGAAGCGGGAAAGCGCAATCCTAAAAGCGAGACTAAATTAGAGTCTTGACTCAGGCTTTCCCCAATCACTTCCCCACTTTTATCCTCTAAAAATTGATAAAGTGCCACCCGATCTACCCCCAAAAACTCACAAATTTCGTTGAGGGTTTCCTGAATCCGTTGTGATATTGACTGCATTGAGGGTTTCATATTATGGGAGTCAGTAATTTTAATGACGATATTAGTGTTATATATTAGACAAAACCAGTGATATTATATTTAGTAATCATAGCAATTAATCCATCTAATCGTTATGATTCCCAAGTTGTAATGAGCGGATTTCATGGTGCAACTAAGGTGTTAGGGTGATATTATTAGGGCAAAAGTCTAGAGCTATGCACATTTCTCTTGCTAATGCAGATGCGACTCAAGAACTGGGAAAAAAACTAGGAGAGACACTGCTTCCCAATCGCGTTATTTTATTATTTGGGGAACTTGGGGCGGGAAAAACTACGTTTGTGCAGGGTTTAGGAAAAGGGCTAGGAATAAGCATCCCCATTGTTAGCCCCACTTTTACCTTAATTAACGAGTATCAAGAAGGGCGACTACCCCTTTACCATCTTGACTTATATCGCTTAGAAACCCCAGAAGCCATTGCAGGGTTATTTCCAGAAACCTACTGGGAAGGAAAGGAAGTTCCCCCTGGAATTACTGCCATTGAATGGGCAAATCGACTGCCCTATTTACCAGATACTTATTTAGAAGTGAACCTCTTAAAAACAGATACCTCTCGTCAAGCTAAAATAGAATTTTATCCTCACAATTGTAAGGAAAGTTTATTAATTTTTGAAGCGATTAAAAATAACTATAGCGTTTCTTAGTCTGTTGAGGTACACCCTGAGTCGGTGGATGCTATTTGTTATTTGTGATTTGGCAAGTCATAAAATAATAAGTAACAAAGAACCCCAATCAAGAATGTACTTCAAGAAGCGTGAAAACTGCTATAACTAACCTCAAAATACCGTACCGTTAATATTGCTAAAAAGCATTTTTTATGTTAAGAATAACTCGATTAATCCTTTGCTTTCTTCTGGCGTTTTT
>JBKHER010000067.1:0-10665 GCA_046540715.1 Halothece sp. | reverse complement strand
GCTTCATGACGATTCAGTTGCGAGAGATGTTTGTCTCCCTGCTACCTCCTTTAAACTTTCCCAGAGTCACCTCTGATATTTTATTTATTCTCATCTTAGTCGAACTGTTTCGCCTTCTGATTATTTACTTACAGGAAAGACGAGTTTCCATTGGAGTTGCTGTTGAAGTTTCGATTGTTTCGGTGTTAAGAGAAATCATTGTTAAAGGGATTCTCGATATTCCTTGGAGTCAAGTATTAGCTACTTGTTCTTTCTTATTAGTTTTAGCGGTTTTGTTAGTGGTTCGCGTTTGGCTACCTCCCACATTTGAAGGGGTTGATCCCGAACAAAAAATATCGGAACGGCGTAAACAAAAAGCGTTTAACTTGACAAATGAAAAGGGTCATTAGTTATTGGTTATTTGTTATTGGTTATTCGTTATTGGTTGACTCACTCATCACGCTTACTGGTAACTGGTAACTAATTAAGAAACACCATTGTAAAAATTAGGATTAGTTAATCATGGTACAAACTTCGATACCAATTAAGCCCAGAGACGTTCAAATTGCAGATATTGAAATCAATACCAAGGTGCTGCGATCGCGCACTTGGGAACAATTAAAATTTGAAATCGAATATTCTAAAGAAAAAGGAACAACCTCCAATTCTTATTTAATTCAGGGAGATAAAACGGCTTTAATCGATCCTCCTGGAGAATCGTTTACTGAGATTTATCTAGATACTTTAGGACAAAATTTAGATTGGCAACAGTTAGATTACATCATTTTACAGCACGTTAATCCCAATCGCTTGGCAACCTTAAAACAGTTAGTGGAAAAAGCCCCACAAGCGAAAATTATTTGTTCTAAACCTGCTCTGAATGCTCTCAAAAACACTTTAGGAACTGATCAAATTCAAGTGGTCAAAGATCAAGAGATTTTAGATTTAGGACAAGGACATCAGTTGCAATTTCTGAGTGTTCCCACACCGCGTTGGGTGGATGGAATCTGTACTTATGATCCGCAAACCCAAATCCTTTACACCGATAAATTTTTTGGGGCGCATTTTTGTGGCGAAGCAATTTTTGATAAGAATTGGAAACAACTCGATCTTGATCGTCGTTTCTATTTTGATTGTCTTCACGCCACCCAAACCAAACAATTAGAAAGCGCGATCGCGAAATTTATCCCATTTCCGAGCAAAATCTATGCACCAGCCCACGGTCCCTTAATTAAATATAGCCTCAGTCGGTTTCGCTATGATTATCAGCAGTGGTGTCAAGAACAAAGTCAACAAGAATTAAAAGTTGCTCTCCTGTATGCCTCAGCGTATGGTAACACCGCAATTATGGCAAGCGCGATCGCAGATGGATTAATCCAGTCACAAGTTGCAGTGGAATCGATCAATTGTGAATTTGCCTCTCCAGAAGAAATAACCAAAGCGATTCAAACCTGTGATGGCTTTATTATCGGTTCTCCCACTTTAGGCGGTCATCCTCCCACACAAATTCAAACTGCGTTGGGGATTATCCTCGCCAATGCAACAAAAACAAAACTAGCAGGGGTGTTTGGTTCTTACGGCTGGAGTGGAGAAGCCATTGACATCTTAGAAAATAAACTCCGTGATGCTCATTATAACTTTGGTTTTGAACCGATTCGGGTGCGGTTTACTCCCACTCATGAAACCTTAGAACAGGGGAAACAGGCGGGAAAAACCTTTACCCAAACTCTGAAAAAGACGAAAAAACTGCGGACTCCTCGCCAAGGGATTACCGAAACCAAAATTGATCGCACCGAACAAGCTGTCGGAAGAATTGTTGGATCATTATGTGTTCTCACCACTTACCATAACCATCAGCATAGCGCGGTTTTGATTTCTTGGGTCTCCCAAGCTACCTTTAATCCTCCTGGTATCATGCTTGCGATTTCTCAACAACAAAGTAAGCAGTTAATCGCTGAACCTGGAGATCAATTTGTGTTGAATATTCTCAAAGAAGGGCGAACCATCAGAAAACACTTTTCCGAACAAATCAGTCATTCCTTTGACGCAGTGACCACCCAACCCGCAAGTAATGGTTGTTTAATCATTGAAGAGGGTTTGGCTTATTTAGAATGTACCGTTCAAAATCGTTTAGGGTTTGATGACACTTTCGCCCAAGACAGTAGCGATCATATTCTATTGTATGCAAACGTCGATCGCGGCGAACTACTAGAAAATCAAGGGATTACTGCGATTCAGTATCGTAAATCCGGCAGTCATTATTAATTCTAATCAAAACCCAAAGCCATCGCGCAAATTTCTAATGGGTTTTTAGCCCAACAATAAGCATTCTTTGCAAGTGACCCGATCCTAGACTACAAATAACTGGGTTCAGTATCTCCTCAACCCCTTTATTAAGGCAAGGGGGAGGTACTGGCGTACGGTATGTAACAGACTTTTTTAGATTTCATCTTCAACCTATTTAGAGATTGTTACATTTATTTGAATTTATGTTAAGATTTTATACAAAAGTATTGACAAATGCTCTTTGTTACCATCTGACTCTGCGGTTGATATGCAAACTCACTCGATTCAGTCTGGAAACCTTGACCAACTCTCAAAGCAGACCTCATCCGTTGAGGAAAGCGTAATCTTTGACTCCTCCTCTTTTGATAGCTCCGTTGTCAAAAGCTCACTATACAAGGCAATTTTAAGAAATTTGATCTGGTTGGTTGGTATTTTGCCGTGGCTATTTATTGTCATTGACCTAGGACATACCGTTTTTACTCAAGGGGGGACAACGCCTGCAAACATTGCCCGATTTTTAACCGCAATGTTCCTGTTTGGAGGATGGTTATATCTAAAGCCCAGCAGCAACAAACGTGATGAGCAAGATGTTGCATTTCAATCTCATAAACTTCAAAATAATGATACTTCTTCTATACATCGACCCCATCATCTGAATCGAGTTGACACTCGTATGATGGAACTACAAAGACATCATTTGATCGGACGGGAATATGTACTGCCCTTTCCCTATTTGTGCCAAATCTATCACTTGCTAAATCTCCAACATCTAGAAACAGTACACAGCTTTAGTCTTAGCAATCTCAAGGTTCTTGGAGTAGATGAGTACCAGCCAACAGTAACCGGGGGAAAACTGCGATTTCAGACCGCTTTAGATTCTCCGTTCAATATTTTACGCCTCTGGCGACAAGATACAGTTGAAGTTGATCTAATACTGCACACCCCTTTCACTGTTGAACTTCAAGTGCCAGTACACGATCAAAAAACGATTAATGTCATTTTTAATGTCGTGCCTATCGGCGAAGAAGAACATAAGCTATGCGTTGATATTTATAGCAATTTACCTTGGCCAAAACCGATGCTGCGTTTTCTACTGGAATTTGCTACCAGCTTAACTTTATTAGAAGACTTGCCTTATCTGCGTGTTCTCACCCAAAAACAAAGTAAAGGCAACCTAGTCCATTCCAATCAATTGATGAATCGAAAGCAAAGCAAGAATAATTCCATGCAGCTTTATTATCGCTATCTGAGTCTATACAAATCAACTCTTAGTTTCCAAACTAACGAGTAAGTCCATTCCCGATAGCAATTCTTAGAACTAGTGGGTAAGTAGGATACTACCACGGAATTGTTTGGGGTGATCATAGTCGTTAGGTTATCTTTGCTAACACAGTTGAAGTTGATTGGCTCTGGTGTCAGGAGAGATTGCTGAAAAAAGCGCGATTGAGCTCTGCTGAGGCGATCGCGCAAGAATTCACTGCTTTTAGTCAGAAGATTACCCCTTCCTAATCTGACCGTTGGTCAACCTGAGACGGCTTTTTACTTTAATAGATTCTAATCTATAGTAAAAATTAAAATAATAGTATTGCATCAATCTTAAAATAAGATTATGATTTTTACTAATCGGATCAAAGCTAGAGTTCGAGACTAGTTAAAGGGATTATAGTTATTCCAATTATTTTCCGTAATGCGACCGTCTCGGTCGCTACTAGGGAGCCAGATGCTCTCAGCTTGATGGTTTTTATTTGGAATGATATCAAATCCGTTTGATTAATTGGCATAGCGAGCAAGATGCTCGCACTCCTCAAACGATTGGTAAGTGTAGTGGGAGCGTCTCGCTCCCTAACTCCAAAATCAGGGTTAATTTCTCGGATTTGATATGACTATAACCTTTTTTGGTCAAAGGTTTATCTTCAATTCACCTTAAAAAGACAACTGTTTTCAATGTTCCCAACATTGGGCAATGAGGTTTTATGTCTAATTGTTTTCGTTTATCCCAAAGAAAGTTTTTAATGATGCACGCATTAAGAGGTAACTCCAATGAGTCAGCAAGCTAGCAAGCTCGTCATTATCACGGAAAAATTGTTGCTAAAAAAGATTGTCAAGATCATCAATGAAGCCGGGGCTACCGGTTATACAGTGTCTCCTGTTGGCGGTCAAGGCAGTCGCAACGTACGCTCCTCGGGACAACCCACCGTTGGCGACTCCTTCTCAAACATCAAAATCGAGGTACTCGTCCCCACTCGGGAGATGGCTCTGAAAATTTCAGATGAGGTGGCAGAGCAGTTTTTTGAAGATTATTCGGGCATCACCTATCTCTGTGAAGCGGAGGTACTGCACGCGCACAAATTCTGACCAACGGTCGCCCTGCGACTCAAGCCCCCAGACGTTTCGAGGCACGCTTGCGTGCTGTCCTGACCCCTAATCTATTATCAAGGAGGAATTACAAAGTGGATTTCTTATCAGATTTCTTGACGCGCTTCGTAGATAAATTGCAGTCCCCAACTCTCGGCTTTCTCATTGGCGGTATGGTCATCGCTGCCCTCAATAGCCGATTGCAGATTCCAGATGCGATCTATAAGTTCATTGTTTTCATGCTGCTCATTAAAGTCGGTTTGAGCGGCGGTATTGCCATCCGTAATGCCAATCTAGCGCAGATGCTATTGCCCGCAGTGTTTGCTGCTGCCATCGGGATTCTTATTGTGTTCATCGCGCGCAATACGTTAGCCAAGCTATCCAAGGTTAAAACCGTGGATGCCATTGCAACTGGAGGCTTGTTTGGGGCCGTTAGTGGCTCTACTCTTGCTGCGGGTATAACCATGCTGGAATCAGAAGGTATGCAATACGAACCCTGGGCGGCTGCACTCTATCCCTTCATGGATATTCCAGCGCTCGTAACGGCGATCGTCTTAGCTAGCATTTATGTTGGCAAACGGCGTGATAGCGCGGGCGAAGTTCTCAGCCAGCAGGAGTCTTTTAGCAAGGAACGCGTTGTCGCAGGCGAGGTTCTCAGCGAACATGGCGGTGGCGCAGGCGACTACTCTAGCGGGCCCCCCGAGTATCCCACTACCAGACAGGAGTATCGCGAGCAGCAAGGCAAGCGGGTCGAGATCTGGCCCATCGTCAAGGACAGCCTCCAAGGCTCAGCACTATCGGCACTGTTGCTTGGTCTCGCTCTCGGCATAGTCACTCGGCCGGAAAGTGTCTATGAGAGCTTCTACGATCCCCTCTTCCGTGGTCTGCTTTCAATTCTGATGCTGGTCATGGGTATGGAAGCCTGGGCACGGATCAGCGAGTTGCGTAAGGTGGCTCAGTGGTACGCCATATATGCCCTAGTAGCACCGCTGTTGCATGGGCTCATTGGCTTTGGTTTCGGCTATGTTGCCCATATCACAACGGGATTTAGCCCTGGCGGCGTTGTGATTTTAGCTGTTATTGCCTCCTCCAGTTCAGACATCTCAGGGCCACCCACTTTACGAGCTGGCATTCCCAAAGCCAATCCCTCTGCCTACATTGGCTCTTCTACTGCCGTCGGTACACCGATTGCACTTGCCATTGGCATACCGCTTTTCATCGGGCTTGCCCAGGTGCTGATGGGAGGCTGATCCCAGACGAGTCGCTCTCTGCTGATGCTCACTTAACTCGGCGGGGCGACTATGTCAAGTTCTCATAATATTGACTAAGGAAAAAAGGTGATGAATTACCTCAAAGATGAAATTGATGAAGGCTGGTCAGTCCAAATTTATGGGCGCGATCGGCGCTTACTTTGTTCATTCTACCCCTCCCATGGTTGGACATTTTTCCTCGGATTTATCTTCGGTTTGTTGCTGACCTTTCTCATCCTAGGAAATCAACTCCCTCAGTCGTCCTCCACTTCTTCGAGTAATACTCCAACCACTTCTAATGATCGCGAACCCCTTTTGCAAGTTGATTAGTCACCTAATCACGAATGTTGGTTAATCCATTTCTCGATAATTGGGTTAACCGTTTCGGGGGCTTCATCTTGGGGACAATGACCTAAATCCGAAAGAGGAATAAAGTTTTCCACTGTTTCAAATTCTCCTAATTTTTTCCCTAATTCAATATCTTCCCAAGGATCTTCTGTTCCCCATAAAATGAGAACGGGACAAGTTAATTGGGGCAATAACTCTTCTGGTAGGGGTCCTTGGGAATAAGCAATAAAAGCCGCAAAAACATCTGCTGCCCCTTCATCTTTAGCAGGGGTAATTAAAATTTCTACTAATTCATCAGTAACCGCTTCAGGATGATTATAGGCTTCTAATAAGATTTTACGAACTGTTTTCGGTTTTGCTATCTGCTTAAAAAATAAACGACAAAGGGGAGGATAGCTTAATATTTTTTGGGCGATGGGCGCACCAAAACGGCGATACCAAGGAATATTTTGGCGTTTCCGTTCATGTAATAATCTGAGGGAAATATTGAGATTAATCATCCCTAAACTGATATCAGGTTGCATGACTGTTGCTTGCATGGCAGCAATACAACCGATGGAATTTGCGACTAAAAAAACGGGGCTTCCTACAACTTCTTGGCAAAAATCAATAATTTGCTGTCCCCACGTTTCAAAGGTATAATTAATTTCAGTGCTTGGTTTCGGTTTCGCGGCTCCGCCAAAGCCAATGAGGTCGATCGCGTAACATTGAAACGACTCTCCAAGGACAGGTAAATTTTTACGCCAATGTCCAGAGGAGGCCCCAAAGCCGTGAACGCAGACAATAGGTATTCCCTCTTCCCCACAGGTTTGATAAGTGATAGGATAACCACGCCAATTCCAAGTTTTCTTTTCTGTAGCCAGTTGAGATGAAGTCATAAGTTTTGTCAAGATACTCTAAATACTTTGTAACAAAAAATTGAAGTTAGAAACCAGTACAATGGGGAAGAGTTGGAAAGAAAGCAATTTTATGTCCATTCAAACCCCAAACTGGGTTAAAAACGCGGTATTTTACCAAATTTTCCCAGATCGATTTGCGAAAGCAGATTTCCCAAAAAATGCAGAATATCAATTTCAACAGGTAGATTTTGAACCTTGGTATCAGCTACCAACGCTACAAGGATATAAAGGGGGAAACCTGTGGGGACTCATCGAAAAGTTAGATTATTTGCAGGAATTAGGGGTAACGGCCATTTATTTAACCCCTATTTTTCAGTCAGCTTGTAATCATCGCTATCATACTCATGATTATTATCGGGTTGATCCCATGTTAGGGGGAAATGAGGCGTTTCAGGCGTTATTGAAGGCAGTGCATCAACGGAATATGAAGCTGGTATTAGACGGGGTATTTAATCATGCCAGTCGGGGGTTTTTCTTCTTTAACGACATTTTAGAAAATGGTCCCTATTCTCCTTGGGTGGATTGGTTTAAAGTTTATGATTGGCCAGTATCAGCTTATAATGGCGATTTACCTGCTAATTATGCCAGTTGGGTGGGAAATCGAGCGTTGCCGCAGTTTAATCACGAAAATCCAGACGTGCGTGAGTATATTATGCGCGTGGGGGAATATTGGCTACAGCAGGGGATTGATGGTTGGCGGCTAGATGTTCCCTTTGAGATTGATGTGCCGGGGTTTTGGGAGGAATTTCGGGAACGGGTGAAGAAAGTTAACCCGGAAGCCTATATTGTGGGAGAAATTTGGGGAGATGCGCGACAGTGGTTAGATGGTAAACAGTTTGATGGGGTGATGAATTATGTGTTTACGGGTCCCACTATTGCCTTTACAGCGCGCGATCGCGTTGATCGATCTTTAGTGGAACAACCTGATTATAAACCCTACCCTGCCTTAAATGCCGCCGAATATGCCGAACAGATTGAAACGTTACTGTCTCTGTATCCTTGGGAGATTACTCTAACCCAATTAAATTTGCTAGCTAGTCATGATACGGCGCGATTGTTAAGTATAGCCCAGGGCGATCGCGCCAGTGTTAAACTTGCCACATTATTATTACTCACCTTCCCTGGTGCGCCCTGTATTTACTACGGAGATGAAGTGGGATTACCGGGAAAACTCGATCCCGATTCTCGCCGCAGCTTTCCACCCCAAGCAGAATGGGATGAGGAGTTATTACAATGGCATCAAGACTTAATCCGATTACGCCACAGTTATCCAGCTTTACGCACAGGAGAGTATAACATCCTCTATGCAGAAGAGTTAGTTTATGTCTTTTCCCGTCGTTTAGCGGCTTCAGAAGTGATGATTGCTATTAATTCGGATACCGAGGAAGCCACGGTTCAAATTTCTAAGGAAAAATTGCAGAGTCAACCTTCTCGACTGTTACAGGGAGAGGCAACTTATCAATGGGAAAATGAGGGATTGAATTTAAAAATTCCCCCTCGTCAGGGGTGTGTTATTGGACAGTGAAAATTAAGCCGTATTTGATCATTCAGGATTGAGAGTCAGTCCGCGATAAATTTGTTCAATTTTGAAACTAAGGTTAATACTTTTGAGTTGGATCGTGTCTCCTGCTTGGTAATTCAGAATAATCCACTCTCCCGTCTCTTTTTTGTGATACAAATCCATTTCGATCTGAGTAGAACTCACTAATAAATAGTCTTGTAAGACTGAGTTTTGGCGATACATTCTAAACTTACCGCCTCTATCATATGCTTCTGTACTTTTTGATAAGACTTCTACTATTAAACAGGGATAGGTAAAATAGTTGGGATTGCTTTTGTCGCGATCGTCGCAGGTAACACTTGCATCGGGGTAAGTATAGTTATTCGTTTCAGCGAGATTAATTTTGATATCAGAGTTCCCTGTGATACAACTGCTACCTTCTAAATGAGCATCAAACATTGCTGTTAACCGAATCGCAATGCGACCATGATTGACACTCCCCCCACCCATTGCATAAACTTGTCCATTAATATACTCATACTTTTCCCTTTGCGTTTCTTCCCAAGCTAAGTATTCTTCAGGGGTTAATTTGGGAAACTTGTCTTTTGTTGCAATCATTATCCTTTAAATTGAATCGCGATCGGTTAAAATTTCATACCCCTTTTCTGTAACTAATACCGTATGCTCAAATTGGGCGGATAAAGCATTATCCACAGTAACTACCGTCCAGCGATCGCGCAATGTCCGAGTAAACTTCGATCCCGCATTGACAATCGGTTCAATCGCCAACACCATTCCAGCCTTTAGCTTGACATTCGGCAACTGTTCCGTCCGTACATTAAACACTGCCGGGGCTTCATGTAAATTGCGTCCTACCCCATGCCCCGTAAAGCCTTCTACCACAATATACCCTTGGCTGGTGACATAATCCTCAATTGCGCCCGCAATATCTAACAGATGAGTTCCCGCCTTGACTTGCTCAATCCCAGAATAAAGCGCCTTTTCTGCCACTGTCATTAATTCTTGCGCCTTGGGTTTAATCTTTCCCACAGCAATGGTAATACAAGAATCCCCATGAAACCCCTCTTTATATGCCCCTGTATCAACTTTGAGTAAATCTCCCTTGCGAATCACCTTTTTCTGACTAGGAATGCCATGCACCACCTCATTATTAACGCAAATACAAATTGATCCCGGAAAGCCATGATAGCCCTTAAAGCTAGGAGTTGCTCCCATTTCCCGAATGCGTTTCTCTGCATAAGCATCTAACTGCGCTGTAGTCATTCCAGGTTCCACAATTTCGGAAATTTCCTTTAACACCGTCGCCACAATGCGCCCTGACTCTCGCATTAATTCCACTTCTTGCTCATTTTTAATTTCGATGCCACGATGGCGTTTACGCTGACGAGGGGTAGCTTTGACAGCAGAAGCAGTTTTCGGAGAGAGAAGTTTCGTTAATAAATTCATAACAGCAGCAAAGTGAGTTTTGACTTTAATCCTGATCATATCAGGGATCAATTATTGTTAAATGGTACTCGTCACCCTAAAATTTTAAGTGTTGACCCCAAACAGCGATCGCGCAACGTTCGAGTCAAGATCAATGTCGCATTTCCCAAAGGAACTCACATCTCGATTCGTCTCATTGTTGGTGATAAATGTAATCTATATTACTAATTCAAATTATTTTAAGCAATTTTTTGAGTGAATTAATTGTTATTAAAACTTGTTTAGATTCAAATTATAGTTGTGATATAAGATGAAATGGAACTGTGTCTGCTACATACCGTAGGCTGTAAGCCGAGCCGTAGGCATCCCCCCTTGCCCCCCTTAATAAGGCAGGGCTGTTTCATTCTCAAGAAAACGCCAGATAATCCAAGCTAATCGCGATAACGACACAGAGGTAGAGCCAAATTTGATGACGTTCAAGAGTTAATTTACTCATATTAATTCCATATATAGCCCTACTAAATCAATTGTACCCCCCTTCAATTCCCAGGGTCGTTTCATTCTCGGAGAAATCCTCTTGTTTGTGGGGAGATGGGGAGAT
>JBKHER010000066.1:0-10673 GCA_046540715.1 Halothece sp. | reverse complement strand
ACTCTTTATTCTTGATCTTAGTCCCCTTCTTCATCTAAGGCTAAATCGTCCATTTGGACAAAGCCACTATAGGCTTCCATCCCATGTTCTCCAATGTCTAAGCCTTCTTTTTCCTCGGCAGAATCAACCCGAAGCCCTACTGAGAATTTAATGGCTAACCAGAAGATGGTGGCAAAAATAATCGTATAAATTCCTACTGCAACAATCCCTAAAATTTGGGTAAAAAATTGACCCACACTGGCTAACTCTTGATGAAAAATTCCGACAGCGAGAGTTCCCCAAATGCCATTAATTAGGTGAACTGAAATTGCCCCTACTGGATCATCAATTTTGAGGCGATCAAAGATGGGAACAGCAAATACAATGAGAATACCAGCAACCGCACCGATGATAATGGCACCAATATAACTTACGCCATCACAACCGGCAGTAATAGCAACTAAGCCGGCTAAAACCCCATTAATAATCATGGAGAGATCTGGGAGTCCAAACCGTAGCCAAACTGCAATTGTTGCCGCGATCGCGCCACTGGCGGCAGCCAGATTCGTTGTTACCGCAATATATGGCACATTCAAATTTGCTTCCAATTCCGATCCAGGATTGAACCCAAACCAGCCAATCCATAAAATTAATCCCCCCAACGTAGCAATACTCATATTATGAGGGGGAATCCCTGTCATTGTGCCATCTTCTAAATACTTGCCTTCACGCGGCCCGAGTAAATAAGCGCCCACTAACGCAGCCCAACCCCCCACAGAGTGAACCACTGTAGAACCAGCAAAATCAGCAAAGCCCAACTTTTCTAACCAACCACTTTCACTCCAAACCCAATGTCCAGTTACAGAATAGGCAAAAGCGACAAGGAGAAAGCTAAAGATCATAAAACTTCTAAATTTGATCCGTTCTGCTACCGCCCCCGATACAATGGTGGCAGCAGTGCCAGCAAAGGCAACTTGGAATAAGAAAAAGACGGTAACAGGTAAGCCTTCGGGAAAGGGATCTAGCCCATAAATTTCCGCATCCCCACTGAGAAGCCATCCCCCAAAGCCAATAACAGGACTACCATCAGCAAACATCAAGGAAAAGCCAAAGGCAAAATATGCTATGGTGGCGAGGGCAAAAACAATTAAGTTCTTGGCAAGAATGCTAACCGCGTTTTTCTGGCGACAAAAGCCTGTTTCTAGCATTCCAAACCCAGCATTCATAAAAATGACGAGAATGGCGGCAATTAAAACCCAAATCGTATCAACAATCCCCTTAATGGTTTCTGGGGTTAGTTCTTCTATTTCTTGTGCTACTACTGCTGTCTGCAATAATATAAAAATCACTGCTGACAAGGGAAGACATAACCAGAGTGATCTAGGAATTGTCCTCAATTTTGCACTGAAACGAGATTTTCGGAAAGGGATTAACATTGATCTAACTCACACAAAAAAAGATGATTTTACAATAAAACATTAATTCTATGAATATTCTGTATAAAAAATGACCAAGAAAAGCATTAGCATTCAAATTGATTCGGAAAAACGAGAGGCTTTTCAGCAAAAAGTCAAAGCTGATGGTTTATCCATGAGTGAGTTAATCAAAACTTGGATTGATGAGTATCTCGAACAAGAGACAGTTAAGGAATCTAATTATAATAAAGATAATCAAGAATTATGGGAACGCATTGAAAAGTTAGAAGCAGAAGTCAAACAAGCTAGAGATGATCAAGCGGCAAGTAAAGCGGAAGATTCCGAAAATTTATATGCCTATATTCAATACTTAGAGCAGCGAATTGATACCTTAGAAACAGTGGTTATTACGCCTTTACAAAATGAGTTTGATAGCCTTAAAAAAACCAGCGAGGCATTATTTAATCAAGTGCGAGGGTTAACTGATAACTTAAACGATGTTCGGCAAGCGGTGGAATCATTACAGCAGAAAAATCAGCAACAAATGGGGCAGCTTGTTCAATATATTAAACAACAGTTTAAGCAGAAAGAATGAAGGCTCAGTTTATTGCCACAGAACCTTTGAAGCAAGCGGGGGCAACTGCAGAAAAGCAAGTTTGGGATCAGGTTCAAGAAGCATTTGCCGATCGCGCTTGTGTTGGCTATTGGCGTTACCCCATTTTCTCACAGGTGGGGAATTTTCGTAAAGAACCCGATATTCTTTTACTCGATCGCGCTTTCGGGATTATTATTATTGAAGTCAAAGCCCTAATTATTAATCAAGTTAAACAAATTACAGGGCATCTTTGGCAATATCAAAACTTCTACACCAGCAGTGGTAATCCTTATCAACAAGCAGAAAATCAACTTTCTTCTCTGTTATCTTACTGTCATCAAGAACCTGATTTAAAAGAGCAAATTACCAGCCGAATTTTAGTCGCCCTTCCCAATATTACCCAACAAGATTGGAAAAATAGAGGCTTTCATCGTCTCCCCAGTAATCCTCCCCTTTTATTACAAGATGATCTGGTTTATTCGCCCTATTTATTAACTAAAATAGAAACCACTGTTCCTCGATATCAAGGTAATAATTTAAGCGACGAACAATGGCAATTATTACTCTCTGTTATTAGTGGAACTCCCCTGCATCAAAAAGCCACTTATCCCGTTCTTTCTTCCCCAGAAACGCGCGGTAAAGTTTTACAAAAACTCTATCAACACATTTCCAAATTTGATCAGCAACAGGAAAAAACTGGCAAACAAATTCCCCCGGGGTGTCAACGGATTCGCGGAATTGCTGGTTCTGGAAAAACAGCAGTTTTATGCCAAAAAGCCGTCCAAATGCACCTAAAATATCCGCAGTGGGATATTGCCCTTGTGTTCTTTTCTCGCAGTCTCTACCCCGTCATTATTCATTACATTTGTCACTACTTAAATCGCTTTGGGGGGACAAAAACCGAGTTTAACCCTAAAACATCAAAATTGCGGATTCTTCATGCGTGGGGGGCAAAAACGCAACCGGGGTTCTATCGAGTAATTTGTGAGGCAGTCGGGGTTTCCCCGCTTACAGTACAAGATATCCCTACTCCCCATCGTTACCAACCTCAAAGCGCGATCGCGCTCGCCTGTGATTATCTCTTAACCCAAACCATCATCCCCCAAATTTTTGATGCAATTCTCATTGATGAAGGACAAGACTTATTAGTTGAGGATACCGTTAAGCGACACCACAAACAACCCTTTTATCAACTTGCTTATCAAGCCCTACGCCCTGTTAATCCTACTCAACCGCAACAACGACGCTTAATTTGGACCTATGACGAAGCACAAAGTTTAGATCATCTTTCCATTCCCACACCTGGAGAAATTTTAGGCGATAAACTTGCCCATCTTCTCAGCGGCGAATACAGTGATGGCCTTAAAAAAACCGAAATTCTGTCTCGTTGTTATCGTCTTCCTCATGCTGTCATTACATTTGCCCATGGTATCGGGATGGGATTATTAAGAAAAGCAGGAATGTTAACAGGGGTTACCCATCCTGAAGACTGGGAAGCCCTCGGTTACGAGGTAGAAGGTAACTTTCAACTAGGAGAAGAAATTATCCTCAAACGCCCGCTTTATAATTCTCCGCATCCTTTACCGCAATTGTGGCAAGGAGAGATGATTCGCTTTCAAAGTTATGCCACCCGTCAAGAGGAATTAACTGCACTAGCCCAACAAATTTTGATCAACCTGCGGCAAGAAGGATTACGTCCCAGTCGTAATATTTTGGTATTAGTATTAGGAGAGAGTTTTGTCAGCCGACGCTTAGAAACTACAGTTGCTCAATTTCTCTATCAGCAAGGCATTGATATTTATCTCCCCAGTGCGCCCGATTGTAATATCTTTGAAACCCCTTCCCAGCAGCGTAACCCGAATCAATTTTGGTGTGAAGGTGGCGTAACTGTCTCTCGCATTCATCGCGCCAAAGGGCAAGAAGCGGATATGGTGTATATTATTGGCTTAGATCAGGTGGCGCAAGCAGAAGCAAATATTTATCTCCGTAATCAACTCTTTACTGCTATTACTCGCACTCGCGCTTGGGTAACATTAAGTGGGATTGGTAGTTACTCCTTTTATGAAGAACTGCAACAAGTGATGGCGAGTGGGGATACCTTTCGCTTGATCTATCGCCAACCCCCCCAACGACAAATTCCTGTAACAACTGTGGGAGAATTTCTGAGGCGCTATGAGGTAGGGGAACGAAATTTTCAAAACCTTGAGTTACCGAGGGTGGTATTAAGTTATTTTAATCTCAGAGAGTGTAACTTCATTGGGGCAAACTTAAAAGGGGCAAATTTGAGTCATACTTGTTTAGAAGGGGCAAATTTAGCAATTGCTAACTTAGAAAATGCTAATTTATCGGATGCGAATTTACGCAAAGCAAAGTTAATGGGTGCGAACTTAAAAAATGCTTGCTTAGACGGTGCTGATCTGACCCATACTGATTTATATTAAGGAATAGCCCCCAGATGACCTATCACTTGCTATGAGTTTATTTAAGCGCGATCGTGTTTTAGTTCCCATCGACTTTTCCGAATCCTCCTTTCAAGCCTTAGAAGAAGCTATCCAAGAAATGGAAAATCCTGAAAAGGTTCATATTCTTCATGTTCTACGTCCGCTTAACCCTGGCGATCCTGGGATCATTTGGCATACTGTAGATAATGACACGCGCCGTCGCCACGTAGAAAAAACCTTTTATAAACGCTTTCCCGAACCTGAATATAAAAAAGCCCCCTTTAATGTTGAGATTGGAAAACCAGAACGAAAAATTCTAGATTATGCCAAGAAAAAAGACATCCAATTAATTATTATTCCCTCTCACGCCCACAAAGGATTAAACCGTTTTGCTTTAGGTTCTGTTGCAGAAAGAGTGGTTCGTCAAGCATCTTGTCCAGTGTTAGTCTTACGGGACTAAAACCTAATAGTTATCATTGAACAATGTTTTTCATCATTGGTGTCAACTGGGCAGAAATAATGGCAAGTTTACTACAGGAAAAACGGTTTCTTGTCGAAGGGGGGTTGACTTTTTGAAAATGGTATTAGTAAAAATCCTATGACATCCTCTTCTCAATCTCTCTCTCTCCTCTTCCTTTCTACGCCAGTGGGAGTATTAGGAACAGGGGAGGGCGGTGGTGTTGAACTCACCATTAAAAATCTTGCTCAAGACTTGCTTTACACAAAACACAAGGTAAATATCCTTGCGCCAACTGGCTCTTATTTAGAAAATATTCCCATTGAAACCATCCCAGGGAACTTACAAGTTCCTGTGCAGGGAGAAGGAAGAGAGGCTAGGATTCAGCTACCTGCCAACTCGGTTTTGGCGAATATGTGTGATTATGCGCGACAAGTGCAGTCACAATATGACTTAATCGTGAACTTTGCTTACGACTGGCTTCCCTTTTATCTGACCCCCTTTTTTAACACTCCCATTGCTCATTTCATCAGTATGGGATCGATGAGTGAGGCGTTAGATGAAATTATGGCGCAAACTGCCTCTCGCTTTCCTGATACGTTGGGGGTTTATACGAAAACGCAAGCGGAAACATTTCCCTTTGCTGAAGCCTGTCGCTGTTTAGGGAGTGGTTTAGATTTATCTTTATATGAATTTAGCAGTGAAAGTAAGGCAGAATTTGTTTGGTTAGGTCGCATTGCCCCAGAAAAAGGCTTAGAAGATGCGGTGGCGGCAGCGGAACGAGTGGGAGTTCCCCTGAAAATTTTTGGCTTATTACAAGATCAACAATATTGGCAACAGATTCTCGATACCTATCCCAATGCCCCGATTCACTATGGGGGGTTTCTCGCTACTGATGACTTACAACGAGAAATTCGGCAATGTCGGGGTTTACTGATGACTCCTCGCTGGATAGAAGCCTTTGGTAATGTTGCCATTGAAGCCTTAGCCTGTGGCGTTCCGGTTATTTCTTATCGTCGCGGCGGTCCGGCTGAGATTATCCGTGATGGGAAAACTGGGTTTTTAGTGGAACCAGACTCAGTAGAGGGATTAATTGAGGCGATGAAGCGCATTGGGGAAATTGATCGTTGGGCGTGTCGTCAACAAGTGGAAGCGGAATATTCCTTATCTGCGTTGCGCGATCGGTTTTTAGATTGGTTTCAGGAAATTCTCAAAAAACAAGGGTGAAATCCCCCTGGCACTTTGATCCCAATTCGGTGTAGCATGATCCAAAACCTAAATGTTTTAATTTAATAAAAATTTATCACCGTTATGGTACTAACCGTTAACGAAAATAACTTTTCTCAAGAAGTGCTTAATTCTGGCCAACCTACTCTGGTTCACTTTTGGGCCCCTTGGTGTGGATTATGTCATCTGATTACACCGACTTTGGCAACATTTCAAAATCACTGGAATCAACAAGTGAAATTAGTGAGTGTTAATGCTGATGAAAATTTCAAACTTGCCAATACCTATCGCTTAAAGAATTTACCGACGCTTATTTTATTTCATAAAGGAGAAATTATCTCTCGCTTAGAAGAATTAAAAGGGCGTGATGAGCTCTATCACACCCTCGAAACCCTCCTAAAACGTCATGCCCTAGTTAACTCTGCTTAGAATTGTTAAGGATAGGCTTTTCTGCATAAGGTTGATGATGATCGTGCTTTGGCGAATCCAAATCAAGATCTGCTAGCTCCCCAGTTTTTAACCACTGTTCAAAGTCTGCTGGGGCTTTTACTTGATTGAGTTTTTCGGTTAAGTGACGACCGTCTAATACTTCCTCTTCAAAGAGAGCTTGAGCCGTTTCCTCTAAAAGCTCAAAATTTTCCTTGAGGATTTTTTGGGCCATGGTATGGGCTTTTTCCACAATGCTTTTTACTTCCTCGTCAATGGCAGCGGTAACTTCTGGCCCCACAGAACGACGGGGACTGCTTAAACCTGGAATATACTGCTGTTGGGGTTTTTCAAAGGCAATGGGCCCTAAGCGATGACTCATGCCATAGAGGGTTACACAGCGTTCGGCTAAGTCCGTAGATTTTTGAATATCATCACTTGCACCGGTGGAAACTTTACCAAAGACGACTTCTTCGGCGGAACGTCCAGCTAAAAGAATGGCAATGCGCCCGCGAATTTCATCTTCAGCAACGAGAAAGCGATCTTCTTCGGGTAATTGTAAAGTATAGCCTAACGCGCCAGCGCCACGAGGAACAATGGAAATTTTCTCGACACGCCCTGCCCCAGGCATTAACGCACCGACCATGGCATGACCAACTTCATGGTAAGCAACGGTTTTCTTTTCTTCATCTTGAAGGACACGAGATTTTTTCTCTAAGCCAGCAATGACACGCTCTAATGCTTCATCAAAGTCTGCCATGGTGACATATTCATGGTCATTACGCGCGGCAAGGAGGGCTGCTTCATTGACTAAGTTAGCTAAGTCTGCACCGGCAAATCCGGGGGTACGGGCAGCAATGACGGATAAATCCACATCTTCAGCTAGTTTAATATCGGGAACATGAACCTCTAAAACTGCCTTGCGTCCTTTTTTATCAGGGCGATCTACCGAAACTTGGCGATCAAAGCGTCCGGGGCGCTGTAAGGCGGGATCGAGGACTTCAGGACGGTTAGTGGCAGCGAGAACAATCACGCCTTTATTGGCATCAAAGCCATCCATGTCATTTAATAACTGGTTGAGGGTTTGTTCTTGTTCATCATTCCCCCCGCCTCCAGTCATAGCGCCGCTACCGCCACGGGATTTTCCGAGGGCATCGAGTTCGTCAATAAAGATGATACAGGGAGCTTGTTCTTGGGCTTGTTGGAATAAGTCCCGCACCCGAGACGCTCCAACGCCGACAAACATTTCAATAAATTCTGAGCCGGAAATGCTGAAGAAAGGAACATTTGCTTCTCCAGCAACGGCTTTGGCAAGGAGGGTTTTTCCGGTTCCGGGGGGCCCTACTAACAATACGCCTTTGGGAATTTTTGCGCCGAGACGGCTATATTTATCGGCATTTTTTAAGTAATCAACGACTTCTTGCAGTTCTTCTTTGGCTTCATCCACCCCTGCAATATCTTGGAACTTAACTCCAGTATCTCCTTCGGAATAAATGCGAGCTTTACTTTTACCCACAGACATTAACGGACTGCTAGCACCGCCTTGAGCGCGGTTAAAGAGGAAATAAGCGAGACCAAAGAATAATAGAGGGGGTAAAATCCAGCTTAATGCTCCGACTAACCAGCCGGCTCCGCCACCGTCAGCTACACCTCGATATTCGACGTTGTTTGCTTCTAAAATTTCGGTGAGGTTGGCATCATTGGGAATGGTAAAGGTGTATCTAACAACTGGTTCTTCTGCTTCTTCTACTGCATCAGCTTTTAGTTTATATTCAATGCGCTCTTCACCAATGATGACTTCTTCGACTTTATTGTCTTCTACTTGTTGAAGGAATTGGCTATAAGAAACTTCTTCTCCTTCCCCAACATCGGAAAAAAGACTTGCAACCAGTAGGGCTATGGCGATAATGGGAAAGAGCCAACTTCCATTAAATCCTTGTTTGGGAGTTTGATTATTTTTAGATTCTTCTTTTGGCATCTTTAATAGAAATAGAAAATTTTGTTTGAACTCAAAATTAGATTATTTATCTCTATTTTCTGTTTAAAATTTGCTTATAAACAGCTATCTTGAGTTAGAAATCTATTTTTCTCTCGTTACTTAATTTTCTAAAATTGCCCTGCCTAGATGTTTGCTCACGCGAAGTTCAATACTCCAGAGCTACCATTACCTCTATTTTAGAAAAAAATTTTGGAAATGACAACTAAAAAATTAAGGATTAACTTCGCTCATAGACCAATTTCCAGCGTTATCTAAGATATAGAGATAACGAGTTTGAGGGTTTCCTTTTAGGCTAAGATAATCTACCTCTTGGGGAGAAAAGAGAAGAACAACAAAAGTATCAGGAATAGTTGGGGGAGGGGTATCAGGAAAAGCGTCAGTGGTGCGGGGTGCTTTAGGATGGGGCCAAATAAATTGTAAGCGAGCATGCTCAGAGATTTGTTCCCAGAGAGTTTGTCGGAGTTGGGAAGCGGTATTGGCGGTGATGAGGCTAATTTCTCCTTGAAAGCGAAACTGCTCGCGAGATTTTGTAAAATACCAGCAAATTTCGGCTTGGGGATGTTGCTGGAGATGAGAAACTTTATCACTACGGGCATCAGTAATCATTTGGAGGTGATTGGTGTTGTCTTGAAAGCCTCGGAAGACAACGGTGCGATTAGTGGGAAAGCCTTGGGGGGTGATGGTAGCGAGTTGAAAATAGCGGGATTCTGGGAGGGAACGGTTGAGGTGGAGCGATCGCGCGATCGCGCTTCGCCAAAGAGCTAAAGCCATGAGAAGTTCAATATATCTTTGCTTGTTATAGCGCAGTTTTAAAGGAATCGCAACACTTTTTTTAAGCCCTTTACCCTACCGTGAGAATTAATTAAGATAAGAATCTCAGTCTTTAATAACAGAGAAATTTACATTAACCCGCATCCCACATTATGGTTAGAGAGCTTGCGCGTAAACAATCGACCAATTTTCCAGAAACCGCACCAGTAGCAAATCCTGTCTTTTTCCGAACTTATAGCAGACGGAAAGACCAAGGAAGAGAAACCTGGGAAGAAGTGCGCGATCGCTGCGTTTCTGGATTAGTCAAACTCGGTCAACTGAATCGGGAGGAAGCCCAACTCTTAGAAAAGACCATGACCCAGCTAAAAAGCCTACCTGCAGGGCGTTGGCTGTGGGTGGGGGGAACCCAGTGGCTAGAAAACCCAAAAAACTATTCTGGGGCCTATAATTGCACCTCAACCAACGTAGATGATTGGCGGGCGTTTGGCTTAATGATGGACTTAGCGATGATGGGTTGTGGTACTGGCGCTGTCCTAGAAGAGAAATATATCAGCCAATTGCCGACGATTCGGAATTCCCTCCAAGTTTCAGTTCGGGGAGACCTTGGAACCGTTCTTCCTGAAGCCCGTCAAGAAGAAACAACCGTTAAAATTACCAGTCCTCAAACCGTAAAAATCTGTATTGGAGATTCTCGTCAAGGCTGGGTGCAGTCGTATCAGGCGTTATTAGAAATAGCCAGTCAAGAAAACTTAGCCCAAGAAATTAATGTCGAAATTGATCCCAGCCATGTGCGCCCGGCCGGAGAACGGTTAAAAGGGTTTGGCGGGGTGGCTAATCCCATTAAAATCCCTGAACTGTATCCCCGTTTGGCAAAGATTCTGAATAAAGCACAGGGAAGAAAACTCAACGCAGAAGAATGTTGTTTGTTAATTGATGAAGCGGCTGCCACTGTGGTTGCCGGAAATATAAGAAGGTCAGCGGGGATTCGTCAGTTTGATGCAGATTCACCTTTATTAAAACAAAATCTCTGGCAGCCTGATGAAAATGGCAACTGGCATATTGATCCTGAACGAGATGCCCTACGGATGGCGAATCATACGCGGGTGTATCATCGCAAACCCAGTTTAGAAGACTGTGTAGAAGCCGTTCGGAGTCAGTTCTATTCAGGAGAAGGGGCGATTCAATATGCCCCAGAGGCGATCGCGCGAGGAAATGCGGATCTTTTAAGCAACTTTGAATTGAAGCAGAAATTTATAAAAGCCTATGAACAGGGGAATGGAGAGACATTTTTAAGACAATGCACCTCTACCCCAATTGGTGAGCAGGAAATGCAGCACCGCATGGAACGATATGGTCTAAATCC
>JBKHER010000065.1:0-10704 GCA_046540715.1 Halothece sp. | reverse complement strand
TCACTGGTCACTGGTCATTGGGTGACAAATAACAAAGGACAAACAACGTTACCTAACTTCAACAAGATTTCTAATGAACATTAAAGATTTTTGACATTTGTCTCACAACTTGGGTAATTTCCCCTATGGTGGTGGGTAGTTTCTCGACGGATAGATGAAATAATGAAACCTATATGTGATTTGTTGCGGTCTTTTGTGGTGACCTTCGTAATTAGCTTTACCTTTCCTGTAATGCTCGTTTTAGGATTATTAACGATCGCGCTTGGCGTAAGCTATTTTCCAGGCTTAGAAAGTATTGGGGAAGTCGGTGTTAATCAACTTCTGAGCTTTTTAAGAATCTTTGGCGCTGGTTCAATCTGGCGTGGTCTAATGGTTATAGGACTCACCTTAGCTTTAGTCGCTGGATGGTTTGATATTTATAGTCTCTATCGGATGCACCAATTCAAAGATATGGAATCTAAAATTTCCCAAAACTCTTGAGTAAGTTCTGGTGTCTCATAGTGGCTTGTAGCATAATCGAACTAGAGATAATTAGACTACGAGATCAAGGAAAGCAATATGGAAATCGGCGTTCCCAAAGAAATTAAAGATCAAGAATATCGCGTTGGCTTGAACCCAAGTAGTGTTCGCAGTTTATGTGAACGCAAGCATCAAGTATTTGTGGAAACTCAAGCCGGAGTGGGAGCCGGTTTTACCGATGAAGATTATCAAAATGCTGGTGCGACTATCGTTAAAGAGGCAAAACAAGCCTGGGATCAGCATTTAGTCGTCAAAGTTAAAGAGCCACTCCCTGAGGAGTATCATTATTTACGCCAAGATCAAATTTTATTTACCTATTTACATCTTGCCGCCGATCGCGCTCTCACCGAAGCCCTAATTAAGTCTGGTATTACAGCAATTGCTTATGAAACAGTGGAACTCCCCAACGGGAAACTTCCCCTACTCAACCCCATGAGCATTATTGCAGGGCGTTTATCCCTCCAATTTGGGGCGCATCATCTGGAAAAACAACAGGGGGGACGTGGGGTATTACTCGGCGGCTTTCCTGGGGTAAGATCAGGGCGTGTGGTTATCCTCGGTGGGGGTGTGGTGGGAACAGAAGCAGCACGGATGGCTGTGGGAATTGGCGCACAGGTACAAGTGTTAGATGTGAATGTCGAACGATTAGCAGAACTAGAAAACCTTTTTGGGTCAAGAGTGGAATTACTTTATAGTAACGCCTCCCAAATTGAAACCGTTGTTCCCGACGCGGATTTACTCATTGGGGCTGTTTTAACCACAGGTAAACGCGCCCCAAAATTAGTGAAACGAGAATTAGTCAGACAAATGCGCCCCGGCAGTGTCATTGTTGATGTTGCAGTAGATCAAGGGGGGTGTGTGGAAACCTTAAAAGCGACCTCTCACAGTCACCCCACTTATGTAGAAGAAGGAGTAGTTCACTTTGGTGTTCCCAATATGCCTGGGGCGGTTCCTTGGACGGCTACCCAAGCCCTAAATAATAGTACGCTTCCTTATGTGATTCAACTTGCTGATCAAGGATTAGCTGCCCTAGACAATAATCCCATTCTCGGAAAAGGATTAAATGTTAAAGATCAGCAACTGGTTCATCCTGCGGTGAAAGAAGCGTTTGCAGATTAGGGATAAAAAGCGATTTGGGGTAAGCCAAGGGTTTCTTCCCATCCCCGCATTAAGTTCATACATTGAACTGCTTGGGCGGCTTGTCCTTTCATTAAATTATCGATCGCAGACATAACAATCACGCGATCGGTCCGGGGATCAACTTCAATCCCGATATAACAGAGGTTTGTGCCTGCTGTCCATTTAGTTTGAGGATAAACGCCGTTGGGAAGAATTTTGACAAAAGAAGAAGACCGATAAAAGGCGTTATAGATGGTAATTAAGTCATCTCTTACCAGTCCGGGGTCGCGCAATGTCGCATAAACGGTGGTTAACATTCCCCTGACCATCGGGATTAAATGAGGGGTAAACTGCACTCGCACTTCTACTCCTGCTAAATGAGTGCAAATGGCTTCTATTTCTGGGGTGTGGCGATGTCCAGCTACACCATAAGGACTCAGGGTGTTATCGGCTTCAGCGAGGAGTAAATTCACTTTGCTTTTGCGTCCACCCCCCGATGTCCCTGATTTGGCATCAATGATCAGACTTTCTGGGAGAATTAAGCCCTGTTTGAGTAACGGCGCGATCGCGAGTAAACTAGCAGTAGGATAACAACCAGGACAACCAATTAAAGACCCGTTTTTAATCAACTGTTGATATAATTCGGGTAAGCCATAAACGGCCCTAGCGACTGTCTCTTCATCATCTCTTTCTACGTTATAAGCGGTGCTATAAGTGGTGAGGTCACTAAAGCGATAATCAGCGGATAAGTCGAGAACTTGTAAGCCTTTTTCTAGTAATTGGGGAGCCATTTTATAGGCTAAACCATGGGGAAGTGACAAAAACACAACCTGACAACGTTGCGCGATCGTTTCCACATCAATGGGATCAATTGTATAGTGAAAACAATGGGCAAAATGGGGATAAAGTTCGGCAAAGTCTTTTCCCGCACTCTCATTTCCCCCTAAATAAGTAATTTCTACTTGGGGATGCTCCCAAAGTAAGCGGACTAATTGCACGCCGCCATATCCAGAAGCCCCAACGATTCCAACAGCAGTTTTTTCGGTATCGTCCATAATTAAATAAAATGAGAAACCTCTCCTTCATGTTTGCTGCATTGTAGCAACAAGGGTGTTATTTGTTATTCGTTATTTTTTCACTGGTCAAAGGAAATCTTTCCTTTTAATAAATAATCGTTTCCTAATTGCTCCCAACTCGTTTCTTTTAAAACTAAAGCCTCTGTCATCTGTTTTAATTCTAAATCTCCCACTGGGGAAGGAGCAGTTACGCCACCGATAATTTTGGGAGCAATAAAAGCAAGAATTTCCTGAACAGCCCCTTCTTTAATGGCACTTGCGCCCAGTTTTCCCCCACATTCCCATAAGACTCTTGCTAATCCTCGCTCATAGAGATATTTCATCACCGTTTTTGGGCTTAAAGGGGATAACTGATAGACTTCTACTCCTTGATCTTCTAATTGCTTTTTGAGTGCTAAATTATCTGTTTCTGTTAGCACTAAAGTTGAGGCTTCTTGGGTTTGAAAAATACGAGCTTGTGCTGGTAAATCTAAACTCTGGGTCATAATAACTCTAAGGGGATTATGAGAGGTTAATTGATGCGTCGTTAAATAAGGATTATCTTGGCGAATCGTGTTTCCCCCAACAATGACCGCATCACATTGAGCGCGTTCTTGATAAACCCTTTGTCGGGCGGGAATATCGGTTACCCAAGCACTATGTCCAAGGGTCGTGGCGATTTTACCGTCTAAGGTCATAGCGTACTTAAAAAGACCATAAGGACGCTGATACACCACTCGCTGGATAAATCCGGCATTAAGCTCACGACAGGCTTTTTCCTCGACTCCTACTAACACCGAAATTCCCGCCTCCTCTAACCGTTCTTTCCCCCCTGAGGCAATTTTATTGGGATCAGCCATTCCCATGATGACTTTTGCAATTCCCCCCTGAATTACGGCTTCGGAACAGGGAGGGGTGCGCCCATAATGATTACAGGGTTCAAGATTAACATAAAGGGTCGCTCCTTGAGCATTTTCTCCTGCTTCTCGCAGGGCAAAAACTTCTGCATGAGGTTGACCCGGACCGGGATGATAGCCTTCTCCTACAATTTTGCCATTTTGGACAACCACCGCCCCGACTAAGGGATTTGGAGACGTTTTCCCCATTCCCTGACGGGCAAGTTCCAGACAACGTTGCATCATGGCTTGATCAAAAGGAGTCCCAATTGTAGGGGATAACATTGCTTGCTCCATGGGGTATTCTGTTCTTTGGTTGTGATTTTACATATAAGTTTTTCTAATCAAGAATTTATCAAAAATCCTAGAAAACTTATCTAAAAATTGTTAAGGTAAAGTGGCTTTGCCAAAATTTCCTTCCCAAAATGGTTAATTATGAGTGTAGAAACAATCGCTAAAACAGCCTCTTTCGCCAAATCGTCTTGTCAGCGTCAACTGCTAACGGTGTTTTGCGATTTTGATGGCCCCTTAGTTGATGTCTCTGATCGCTATTACAACACTTATCACTTAGCTTTGCATGAGACTTATTATTATTACTCCTGTTTCGATCCATTTTTGAAGATTAATCCTCTTAGTAAGGTGGCTTTTTGGCAAATGAAGCAAGAACGCGCTAATGATCAAGAAATTGCCCTGCGTTCTGGCTTGAGAGTTCAACATATTCCCTATTTTGTTCAACAAGTGCACTCGATTGTCAATGATGCTTCACTTTTAACCAAAGATAAATTTCATCGTGGGGTTAACTGGGCTTTAGCCTTATTACACTCGCAAGGGGTGCGTTTGGTGGTGGTAACACTCCGTTGTCAAGAACAGGTGACTCAAATTTTAACGAATTATGGCTTATTACGGCTGTTTAGTGGGGTGTATGGGACAACTGATGCGATGGCTGCCTATAACAATAATATTGAATGTAAAACGGCTCTTTTGAAACAAGCCTTAGCTGAACACCCCAGTGATCGCAGTTGTATGATTGGGGATACGGAAGCGGATATTTTAGCCGCCAAAGCAATGGGGATTAGCGCGATCGCGCTCACTTGCGGCATTCGTAGTTATCGTTACCTCCAACAGTTTGAACCGGATCAAATTCGTAGCAATTTTCTGAATACGGCTTATGAATTACTCGCTGATGAAAGTCTTTAGCAAGTTGTGCGAATTTTTGGGTAAGATAGACTTATAGAACAAAATTCAGATGGATTCCTATGTTACAAGATTCTCAAGCGATTCGTTACTATCAACACCTAACGGATGCCATGGTAGATTATTGGCATCGGGGCTATAGCTTTAATGAGCTTCGCCTTTATCTGAATGGCTATTTAGCCGGGTTACGTTCAGCAGGAGTTCTTGAACCCTATCAAGTGAATCGTTTAGAAGAAGAGTCAGAGAGGTTTCTGCGCGATCGATCTAATTTTGAAGAGGTGGAAACCCAAACTGAAGTAGATTTTTATTAAAGGGGGTTTTTGTTAGTCCTTAATAACCAATAACTAAATGAGATGAGCGCGAATAAACTCCTGAACTTGACTTAATCCTTCTTGGGTTTTTAAGTTCGTAAAGACAAAGGGTTGTTCTGGACGCATGATCTTAGTATCTCGTTCCATCACCGTGAGATCAGCACCAACATAGGGGGCGAGATCAATTTTATTAATCACGAGTAGGTCGGATTTGGTAATCCCCGGCCCTCCTTTGCGCGGAATTTTATCCCCTGCTGCGACATCAATCACATAAATGGTAAGATCCACTAATTCGGGGCTAAAGGTGGCTGCGAGATTATCGCCCCCACTTTCTACAAAAAGTAACTCTAAGGGCTGAAATTTACTTTCTAACTGTTCAATCGCTGAGAGGTTAAGACTGGCATCTTCTCGAATGGCTGTGTGCGGACAGCCCCCTGTTTCGACCCCAAAAACGCGATCGCGCGCTAGAGCCTGAGAACGCACTAAGAATTCCGCATCCTCTTGAGTATAAATATCATTAGTCACTACTGCAATTTGATATAAATCGCGCATGGTGTGACATAACAGATTCACTAAGGCAGTTTTTCCCGAACCCACTGGTCCAGCAATGCCCACTCGTAGGGTTTCACTCATAACTTAACTCCGAAATAAACGGCTATATTGGATTTCATGTTGCATACTGGCAAGCCCTAATCCCCAACTGCAGCTATATAACTCTTTATCGGGTAAGGTTAAAATCTCAGCCGTGGTGGCTTCCATGAGGGGATGTAGTTCCTGCAACAGTTGTTGTCCGGCAGTTTGTCCTAATGGAATTAATTTTACCCCAGCATTAACCACATTTGTTGCCCAACTGTGAAGATGACCAAGAATCGCTAAATTTTCCTCAATTTGCCAATGGGCGGCGACAATTCCCAGCGCGATCGCGTAATTGCAAGGATTTCCGACAGCTTTAATCTGAATTGCTAAATTAGGGGCTTCAGTGTCTAACGCCAATAATAAGCGAACCAGTGTATTTCCCATTTGCCAACTTTGTTCTCGTAATTCCGAAGTCTCCTTAACCGCGCTACTCCACTGATTCCAATACTGTAAAGTCTCTACATCCCCTTGAAGCCAGCAATGATAAGCCCGTAACATTAAAGCAGTTTCTAGACGAATTGCCCCATGAGACAGTTCTTGAGATAGCCATTGGCATAAATCGCTTTGACTATGAATCCATTTTTGTTGCTCAATTGCCGTTTCTAAGCCTTCAGAGTAGCTATACGCCCCCAACGGTAAAGCTGAACTAGATAATTGTAATAACTTTAGAATCACGTTTTGATGTTTAATTTAATGGCAATCTTGGCTTACTCATTGATGAGATTCTAGTTTAGCAAATCCTAATTAGATGTGTTACAGCACTTTAGAACTTCGGGTTAATGCGGTAACGCGCTGGGCTTCGTGAAATTCGTTATTATCTTCACTTTCTCCCAGAGTGGGTTTAACACTAACATTGTCCACATTTTTCATATTAATATAAATGGTTTCATCGGGGGTATGTAACGGACACCAATCCTGATTGAGCCTTTGTTGGATAGCTTGGCGAAGTTCAGGATAGGGATCATTTTCTTCGGCGGTTTCTGTAACTAAAAAAGATTCTTTTTCACCATTGTTATAGTGAAAGGTAATTTGTAGGGAATAGTCTTGTTTTGCCATGATTAAATACCGATTATTGGAGTTGACTCATATCTTCTAAATTTAGCACTTGCGCTAGTTCCTCTTCGGTCATGAGGTTCTTTTCTAACACTAATTCTCTCAAAGATTTCCCTGTTTCTAAAGATTCTTTAGCTAGGGCAGCGGCGTTGAGATAGCCAATATGGGGATTTAGTGCAGTGACGAGGGCTAAACTCCCTTCAGCGTAACTCTGACAGCGATCGCGCCGCGCTTGAATCTCTCTTAAGCAGCGATTATTTAACGTTTCTAAGGTATTTCCTAAAATTTCGATACTGTGAATTAAATCATAAGCAACTAACGGCATCATGACATTTAATTCTAATTGTCCCCCTTGGGCAGCTAGGGCAATGGCTTGATCATACCCCATCACCTGAAACGACACCATAGAAGTCATTTCGGCAATCACAGGATTATATTTCCCCGGCATAATAGACGACCCTGGTTGCACAGGAGGCAGTTCAATTTCTTTTAACCCCGTTTTTGGCCCCGAATCCATTAAACGCAGGTCATGGGAGATTTTAACGCAGTCTTGAGCAATATTTCGCAAGGCCCCAGAGACATTGACAAAGGGGGAGAGGCTTTGCATCGCCGCCATGAGATGAGGCGCACTGGTGAGGGAAACGCCAATAAAGTCACTGAGATGATGCACCACTTCTTCCCGATATTGGGGATGAGTATTTAAGCCGGTTCCTGTGGCACTACCGCCAATTCCCAACTGTTGTAAGTCTTTGGCGGCGGTTTCGAGACGGTTAAGATGATCGCGATAAATTTGCGCCCAAGCGCGAAAGGTTTCCCCTAAACGGACGGGGACGGCATCTTGCAGGTGAGTTCGCCCTGATTTAACAATATGTTGGAACTCGGTGGCTTTTTCGTCAAGGGTGCTGATGGTTGCTTTCAGTGCGGGATAGAGGGTATTTTCTAGGGCAAGGAGACTACCAATGCGGATGGCAGTAGGAATGACATCATTGGTGGATTGTCCATAATTGACATGATCATTGGGATTAACCCGTTTATAGTTCCCTTTTTCCTCTCCGAGAATTTCTAATGCCCGGTTGGCAAGAACTTCGTTAACATTCATGTGATGGGAAGTTCCCGCACCCGCTTGGTAGATATCCACTACAAACTGATCTCGGAAATTTCCTTGCAGAATTTCGTCCGCCGCTTGGATAATGGCATTTCCCACATCTTCGGGAATGCAGTTGAGATTTCTGTGCGCGATCGCGGCAGCTTTTTTGATTAAAATACAAGCATCAACATAGGTCGGTAGTGGTTTAATGCCACTAATGGGAAAATTCTCTGTGGCGCGGAGGGTTTGAATGCCATAATAAACCTCATCAGGGAGTTGGCGTTCTCCCATCGAATCTTTTTCGGTACGCATAGACATAGAGGGAGGTGGGATTAATGATTCATATAGTCATTCCAAATAAAAACCATCAAGCTGAGAGTGGGAGCATCTTGCTCCCTAGTAGCGACCGAGACGGTCGCATTACGGAAAATAATTGGAATAACTATAATATTACAAGCTACCATTACCCGTAGAGAAAATATAACCAATAACAAATAACGAATAACAAATAACAAATCACAAAAAATGCCTGATTCAATTATGTATCAAGAGGACGCTTACGTTGTCCTCGAAACCAACCAACCCGAAGAAATTATGAGTGGTGAGGAGTTACTGGCGAAACTGAAAACCACCCTCGAAAAGAATCCCGATGAACACCCCAGAGAGTTAGCTAAGTTTAAGACATTGGAAGAAAAAGCCCAGCATCTGATGGAAACCAGTTGCGAGTTAGATGTAGGAGAAGGGGAATATTTACAGTGGTATGTAATTCGCTTAGAAAAATAGTTTAATCGCTGGTTCCAATTAAATATAATAATGCCATGCGAACGGCAACTCCACTGGTCACTTGTTGAGAAATGAGACTCAATTCGGGATCATCGATGAGATCAGAACTAATTTCTACACCGCGATTAACGGGTCCAGGGTGAAGGATTTTCACGTTAGGATGAGCTAAGGAAGCGCGATCGCGCGTAATCCCAAATTGCTGATGATATTCCCGTAAACTGGGCAATAAATGCTCACTCATCCGTTCTTTTTGTAGCCGTAGCGTCATAATAAAATCGGCATCAGCTAAAGCGGGTTCAACTTGCCAATGACAGACTAATTTTTCCCCTAAAAACTCCTGAAACTCTCTAGGAAGTAACGTCGGTGGCGCAGCTAAATGCACCGTTGCCCCCATTGCTGTGAGACTATAGAGGTTAGAACGGGCAACCCGAGAGTGTAGAATATCCCCGACAATAGCAATTTTTTTCCCTTGTAGAAACTGATGGGGAGAGGAAGGAGACAATAATTGATACAGCGTAAATAAATCTAACAATGCCTGTGAAGGATGTTCATGTTGTCCATCTCCTGCATTAAACACACTCACATTCCCTTCTAAGCGATCCATTTCCGCCGCAATGGTATGGGGAACTCCTGCATGGCGATGCCGAATCACCAAAATATTTGCCCCCATCGCCACATAGGTTTTTGCTGTATCTAAAATGGTTTCCCCTTTTGTCAAGGAAGAAGAACTCCCCGCAAAATTGAGGGTATCAGCAGATAAGCGTTTCGCCGCCAGTTCAAAGCTACTGCGAGTGCGAGTGGAAGGTTCAAAAAATAAATTGGCGACAACTTGCCCTTGTAAAGCAGGAACTTTTTTCGTTCGCCGCGATAAAACTTCTCGAAAACTGTCTGCGGTTTCTAACAGGGTTTCATACTCTGGCGGCGTAAAGTCTTCTAAGGAGAGAATATGGCGTTTTGTCCAAGATGTGGTCGTAGTGGTCATTGATTTTGTTTTGCCCGTAATTGTCCACAGGCGGCATCAGCTTCTAAACCGCGAGAATAGCGAATACTCACCGCAATATTAGCGTCTTCTAGGGCTGATTGAAAGGCTTGAATCCGTTTCTTGTCAGGGCGTTGATAATCCACTTCACTAATGGGGTTATAAGGAATCAGATTAACATGAGTTTGAAACCCTCTTAGCAGTTGCGCTAATTCTGCCGCATGATTGGGCGTATCATTGACTCCTGCTAACAAGATATATTCAAAGCTAATGCGACGATGGGTTTTTTGGACATAGTCTCGACAGTCTGTGATGAGTTTTGAGAGAGGATAACCGCCGCCACTGGGAATGAGTTGTTCGCGTAAGACTTGGTTAGAGGCATGGAGACTAATGGCGAGGGTAATTTGTAATTTTTCTGCTGCTAACTTGGGAATGGTTTTAGGAATGCCGACTGTAGAAACAGTTAAGTTACGTTGTCCAATACCAATGTCTTGATTAAGGGATTTAACCGCTTTAATCACTTCCTCTAAGTTTAGCAAGGGTTCACCCATGCCCATAAAGACAACATGACTGACTCGCTGTTGGAAGTCTTCGGCAACCGTCATCACTTGATCCACAATTTCATGGGCTTGTAAATTGCGCGTAAACCCGCCTTTGCCTGTAGCACAAAAGTCACAACTCATCGGACATCCCACTTGCGAGGAGACACAAACCGTTAAGCGTTTGGCGGTAGGAATCCCCACGGTCTCAATTAATTCCCCATCATGGAGACGGAGGAGATATTTACGGGTTTCATCAGGAGCAATGCTACGATGAGCCATAGTAGAGCGTCCAATGGGCTGATCTTGGAGATGTTCTCGCCACTGTTTGGGAAAGACTGTAATATCAGACAGCGATCGCGCTCCTTTTTGATACAACCACTGATATAGCTGTTTCCCCCGATACGCGGGTTGTCCTTGTTCTTGTACCCATTCAGTTAACTCGGGTAAGGATTTTCCTAGTAATGGACTCAAAGTCGTTCTCCCTCTTGTAATACCTACTTCTTCTATTGTGGCAACAAATCCAATCTATC
>JBKHER010000064.1:0-10814 GCA_046540715.1 Halothece sp. | reverse complement strand
ATCGGTTGTTTGATTCTTATGTGCAAAAAAGTTCTGATGAGAAAGCACAAGCCTATTTTCGCTCTAATTTTGGCTTATTAGCCCTATTACTCATTGCTGTGTCTGGGGTAGTTACCTTGCTTTGGTTTGCCCCTAATCCAGTACGTTATGTTAGTTTAGCGATTATCTTTCCCCTTGTGTATGGCGCACCGATTTTTCCAGTTAGGAGAAAGGGGGAATGGGCTTGGTATCGGCTAAAGGATATCCCAGGATCAAAGGCTTGGATTGTTTGTGTGATTATTACTTATGCCGCGATCGCGCTTCCTCTAGCTTATGCAGAAATGGGCTTTAATCAAAGAGTAGCGTTAACCACTTGTTTTATTTTTGCTTTTGAAGGATCCAATGCTAATTTGTTTGATGTTCGCGATTTAGACTCTGATTCTAAAAAAGGCGTTTTAACCTTACCGTTGATGGTCGGAATAACAGGAAATCGGATTGTTCTCACGACCATGAATTTAATCATGTTGGGGATTTTAATTGGCTATGGGAGAGATATAATTGCCCCGTTTTATGCAGAAATATTGACCACTACTGCTTTAATGCTAATTTTAATTTTGATAGTTAATAAGCAAACTCCACTTTGGTTTTATGATTGGATTATTGATGGGTTATTATTTTTCCCTCTTAGTTTCTACTTAATAAAAAATATCTGGTTATAAGAATGGTTCAACTGCGTTTAACAACTCATCCCGGCATTGAAGACATTGTGGCACAAGAGTTGCGCGATTCTGCAAATTCATGTGAGATTACGAATATACAAATTAAGCCCTTTAATTTAGAGGGGCAAGTTTTAATCGAAAGTTTTAATGATCCAGAAAAATTATATGAAGTTAGCTTAAAAGCGCGATCGGTTTTTCATGTTATGCGCCAGATTTATGATTTTTCTGTGCCGAAAAAAGTTGATTTCTTAGAAACGGTTTATCAGGAAATATTAGCCCTAGATATTCCTGAAATGGAAGAAGCAAAAACCTTTCGAGTGACGACTCAGCGCAATGGAAACCATCTATTTAAAAGTATCGATGTGCAACGAAAAGCTGGAGCAGCTTTAATTGAACGGTATCATAAAGCCGTTAGTTTAGAACAATATGATGTTAAGGTACGAGTCGATATTTTTGATCGTCTCTGTTTAGTTAGTGTTCAGTTAACAAAAGAATCTTTAGATCGACGACATCATCTCGTTTGGCGACCGAGAATTAGTCTCAAAACAACGATGGCGTATGCCATGTTACAGCTATGTGAGTTAAAGCAAAATGATCGTTTATTAGACCCATTTTGTGGCTCTGGTACAATTTTATTAGAAGCAGCCAGTGTATTTCCAGACTTAAAATTGTACGGCAGCGATCGCCGCGAGGAAGCAATAACAGGAGCGCAAACCAATATTAAGACAGCAGGATTATCTCATCGTATTCATCTCAAACATTTAGATGCCAGAGATTTAGAAATAGGATATCCAGCAGCTTATTTTAACGCCATTGTGGCAAATCCTCCTTATGGAGTTCATCTGGGATCAGAAATGAATTTTTATCGCTTATATCTTAAATTTTTACAAGGAGCAGGAAATATTCTGGTATCTGGGGGTCGTCTTGTTATTTTAGTGGGAAAAGGACGCGGTGCATTTAAAAAGATCATTGCGAAGTTAGGCTTATTTCAGATTCGTGAGGAACGTTTAGTCGAAACTGGACATATTTATCCGCATCTTTTTATCTGCGATCGCGCCTAGATTGTCCTTTCGGGTCTAAGTCACTTAGAGCAGGGGACTTCCTCCGCTCACCAAGCCCTACCTAGGGTAGAGAGCAGAATTTTCGTTCCCGTTCCACTTCCGGAAATTGCCATGAATAAGCAAAATGACTGATTGCTGTTACTTGTGGTACTTGCCGACGAATCACCTCCATTTGTGATTCTAAAGGTGGTCGATCGCGCATTGTGCTTCCCCAATCTCCAGCTAAAGCAGGGATTAGTTCCATATTATTGGGAAGAGAACTGCGAGTCTTTTTCACTAAATCCACAATACAACTAGCTTGATTACAGGTGGCATAAGCCATTGGGTGCCACTGTGTAACGTCTGTAAACCTTGTCCAAGGTTGCAAGCGAGAGTCAAATCCTTGTTCTCCCACCACTTGATTGGCATCAGCGAAAAATACCGCCCCAGTAGGGATTCCTTTGGCTTCTACTTGCTCAACCGCCTCCGAGAGAAAATCTATTACTCCCTGCGCCGCATGAGCCACACTCAGATACCATAACTGCTGTTGCCATAACTTTTTTCGCTCCTCTAAACTCATCTCGGCTTCAGCTTCTTCATCAACATTACGCCCTTGCCAAAGAGGAGGAACCTCTTCAGGTTCCATTGCATCAACCTTCGCCACATCATTACGGGTGATATAACCATTTCCTAAGTAACGTTGAATGAGAAAACGCCCTTTCTCATTAAAAGCGCGATCTAAAAGCGTATTAAAAGAAGCATTGCCGTAAATCCAGAGATTTTTAACTCCACTCACAACTGAGTCAACGCCAGTACTGCGAGGATAGCGAATATAGTCGAATAATACCCCATCTGGCTCTCGTTTTAGAATTTCGGAAAGCATTTGAGCGTACTGTCGTCTTGCTTGCTGATTATAGGGATCAATAAAGGCTTGGGATTCTTCTCCACTCTCCGATAAACTATTTTCACCAAAACCATTATGAACTAAGATATCGGTCTGATTCTGACTTTGAGCATAGGCATAACCAAAGTTCATGCTAAATAGCCAAGCATACACTTTTAAGTTTCGTTCATGCCCTTTTTTGATCACTTCTGCTAGTAAATCAGTCTTTTCTAATGACGGCGATCGCAGCCTGGATTTCCAAGCGGTATTATTACTACTGGTTGGTAACAATACTTGACTGTTAGCAAAGGCTTCCACATAAACTTGGTTATATCCAGAATTAACAATTTGATCTAAAACTTGTTCTAATCTGCCGGGGCGACTATCGCAAGGATAAACTCTGAGCCAAATCGCTTGTTTTTGGGGCCAAGTTTTTTCTCGACAGCGAGTTAATTGTTCTGCGTGTTGTTGGACAATTTCTTGATAGGGCCCTTGGGCTTGATTGTTTCCATTAAAAACTTGTTCTCTAAGTTGCTCTTTTTGCGCGATCGCGCTTTCTTCAAATCGACAATAATTATTACTGCGGGCTGCATTTACAGGAAAAAAATAGGCATCTGTGCCAATCATTAATCCTACAGTCAACACCGTGATCACGAGTAACTTAAATAAACGGCGCAGGGATCTTAAGGAATAAAAGTTTTTTAGCATCTTGTTATTAATTCTATAAAAAATATAGATTCATTACAAATTTTGGCTTCCTTAACTCCCTAGCGCGCATTTTAACTAATAACTAAACATCTTCTCGTCGCAAAGCTCGTTCTACTTGCTCAAACTCTTGCGATACTCGTTCTTTCACCTTGTTTGGAATCGGACGACTCGAATAAGCAGAGGTATAGTAATTAGCGAGGGCATTAAGAGCCGTTTGCATCGTGGTAAAAGAACGTAACCCAGCAACCTGTTCATCACGACGATAACGAGCCGTATAGTCATTGAGTTGTTTCCGAGCTTGTTTGCGAAGTTCCTCTCTATCAGGAGCATCTACGGGGGTATTGAGAGTTGTGCGTAACGTTTCTACAACCGTTAAGGTATCTTGACGATAATTTCCCGTTAAGCCTGTATCTGCACCGCTACAGCCAGCTAATCCTACTGTAGTGATCACCACAACTAATGTTAACGTTAGTAACCGCTTAAAGATTGATTTTATAACCATAGTTCTTTCTCAAATTTTCTGTAGCAAGATTTTACCATCTTTTCTATTTGTCATTATTAGTTAATCTTGCTTTCCCCAGAAACTTAACTCCCTCAGAACTCATTTCAAAGCGATAAGGAAGTACACTTACCCCCTTTTCCATTGCTTCGGCTAATAAATCGGCATATTCAGGATCAGCAGTGTCTCCAGCCGCAAAATTCGTACAATCACCGCGATTAATAAAATAAAGCATTACAGGTTTAGCGACGGGCAACAGAGCCATTAGTTCCCGCAAATGTTTTTGTCCTCGCGTTGTTACCGTGTCTGGAAATAAAGCTGTCTTCTTTTGCGCCCAAGTTACATTTTTTACTTCTAAGTAAATCGGTTTTTCTTCTTTTCCTGTTAATAAAAAATCAATGCGACTTTTATTGTCAGTTCCATAACGAACTTCAGGACGAACCGTATCATAACCATAAGCTAGATCAGGTAAAAGATGATTTTCTAGGGCTAATTTAATCACCCGATTTGGTAAACTGGTATTAATTCCAACCCAAGTGGGAATCGTATCATTAACTTCAATTGCTTCCCAAGTATAAGGATGTTTCCGTTTTTTATTTTCACTATAAGAAACCAGCACAGGACTCTCAGGAGTACAAACTCCAGTCATAGGTCCTGTATTCGGACAATGGGCGGTAATCACTTCTCCAGAAGCAAGTTTAATATCAGCTAAAAAGCGTTTGTAGCGTTTAATTAATGTTCCTTTGATTCGGGATGGATAGGGATAGATCAGTTCTGAAGGCATTTAATTAATAAGAAGAAATAAGATGATGTTTTAGGGCAAAACTGACTAATTCAGCACGGTTATTGGTATTGGTTTTACGAAAAAGACTACTAACATATTTTTCCACGGTACGAGAACTCAGATAAAGTTTTTCCCCCATTTCTGTGTTAGACAGTCCTTGTGTGAGGAGTTCTAAGACTTCTTTTTCCCGTTGGGTAAAATGAAACTCCTCTGTTGTTTCTGCTTCTGTGGAGGCGGAATGATATTGTTGTTCTGATTGTACTAGCTGCGATCGCGCTAATAAATTATGAATCACTGCTCCCAGTTCATCCATTTCAAAAGGCTTTGGCAAATAAACATCACAGCCAGCTTGATAGCCTTGAATTCGATCCGCGGTGCTTCCGCGTTGGGTTAAAAAAATAACCGGAACCAAGCGAAATTCAGGACGTTCCCTTACCTCCTGAATCAACTCATACCCATCTTTGCGAGGCATCTTGATATCTGCAACAATTAAATGAGGGTGATACGCTTTTAATTTTTGTAGAGCTTCTTCCCCATTTTGGGCTGTAATCACATGATATCCCGAAAGCTGTAAATAGTCTTGGACAGCCATTTGAATGCCAGGATCATCTTCTGCCAGTAAAATTAGTAGGGGCATAAATGTTATTGAGGAGCGCTTAAAATTTTTAAGGTTGTCTCTATACTATCTCGTTTAACGAAGGACACAGGATAGATCATAAAATTGTTCTGAGTCCCGTAAGATGAGACAATAGCAAGGGATAAAAAGCTCGTTTTTGAGGAGAAACCATTATTATGCAAAGATTTTTACCCTTTCTGCTAGCTGTTGTTTTTAGTATCGCTTCCTTGATTAGTTTTGGAAATTCCCCAGCTTTAGCCTTTAATTTTAATCAAGTGCAGCCCTCTCATCCCTTGATTTTCGCTCAAGTTCGTAATGATGCGGATGAAAAATTACAGCAAATTGGCAATAAAATCGACCTGAATAACACCAATATTCAAGCATTTCGGGATTTGAGAGGATTCTATCCGACTCTTGCTAGCAAAATTATTAAAAACTCTCCTTACGATCAGGTAGAAGATGTTTTAAATATTCCAGACTTGAGTGAACGTCAAAAACAGCGTTTACAGGAAAATCTCGATGCATTTATTGTAACTGAGCCAGAGGACTCATTTATCGAAGGAGCTGATCGCATTAATCCAGGTGTTTACGGGGGTTATTAAAGCTCTTTAGCTCAATAAAAATTAATATTAATCTTTTCCGTCTGTAGGTTGCTGACAGACGGATTTTTTCGGTTGATATGAAATTGATTAATTCATGCTAGAGATCTCTTCGCCTTGTCATCTTGTCTTCCCCTCTCCCTGACCCATTTGTAGCAAACATTTAGATATTTCATTTAGTTGGATTGGCGAAACTGAGTCATCTCTTCTCGCAGGGTAGCGACTTCGTTTGTTAGATCTTGAAGTCGTGAGGGAACATCGTTTGATGTGGATGAGGTTGGCGTTGCTGAGGAATTACTCCTGGTGGAAGTGGTTTCCCCTTGGGAAGAAGTGTCACCGCCTTGAGTGATGAATTGTTCGACAAATTCACGAGCTTCTCTAGCGGTGGTTTCTCCCTTTTGTTCCCATTCTTGGGCGCGTTGATTGAGTTCTTCTTGTAAGTCGGCGACTAAGCGCGATCGCTGCTGTTCGTTTTGTAAGGTTTCTGTTGCAACAGAAATCGCTCCTAATGTGACGTGAAAGCCCTGTTCCACAATTTTTAAGACTTGGTTTTGATTGTCCATGGTTTTCTGTTATTGCTCTCAATACTGTGTCACATCTTCCACTAAGCGACTCAATTTTGCTTCTGTCGTGAGTTGGATTCGCTCATTTTGCAAGGTTATACCGTTTTGGACAATTGGCGCTACATTCAGATCCCCCCAACCCCCCTTAATAAGGGGGGGCGAAGGGGGGATCTACTGTAACCTGACTTTTTGAAGATGGTATTACAAATACTTTAGCAGCCAACGGGGTGAGATCAGCAAGATCCCGAAATTCAACATTGGAGATAAGAAATGGCTTCTGCGGTGGAAACTTGGGAAAACTTTTTATAGAACCGCCCCACATTGAAAAAGGGATCAGGGGTTTGCAGAATGATTGCGCGTAGGTCGAAAACCGAGCCAAAGGCATCGCGACTTTGCTCAAATTTTTCCTTCATTCCTGGCGGTGCAACGGGAGCGGCGACCCAAATTTGAGCAGGATTTTGTTTTCCGAGAGCTTTAACTGCCGTCATCATGGTCATTCCCGTGGCAATCCCATCATCGACAATAATCACAATGGTATTTTCCACCGCTAAGCGAGGGCAATGGGGATTAAACTGTTCTTGAAGCGCGATCGCGCTCTGATAGGCTTCTTCTCTTGCTTTTTCTAGTTCTTGAGGGTTCTTTCTATTGAGAAAAGACGATTTTGTCCAAACAGTCGTACCATCGGGGGTAATTGCCCCTAACGCCAATTCAGGATTACTGGGGAGAGCAATTTTTTTAGCCGCCAAAACCTCTAACGGGCAATTAAGACGTTGTGCAACGGGAAACGCCACAGGAATGCCACCGCGGGGAAGCCCATAAACCCTAGTGGCTAACTCGACTCCCTCTAAGCCAGCAGCAATCTCTGTCGCTAATAACTCTCCAGCTTGTAATCGATCTTCATACAACACAATGGCTTACCCAATTATTCATTGCGACTCATAAGTTCTGGCTGAGACACCTCTGAAAATAGCCCCTCACCACTTTGTTTTAACAAACCATATTCAATTCCTTCCACTACCGCTTGATAAGAGGCATCGAGAATATTCGGAGAAACGCCAATCGTTGTCCAACGGGCTTTCCCATCACTGGATTCCACTAGCACTCTCGTTGTCGCATCCGTTCCTGAGGTGCTATCTAAAATTCTCACCTTATAGTCAGTTAAATGGAAATCAGCAATTTCAGGATAAAACTTCGCTAGGGCTTTCCGTAAGGCAGCATCTAACGCTGAAACTGGGCCATTTCCTTCAGCAGCTTCTAAAATCCCTTCTCCATTGACACTCACTTTAATCGTTGCTACCGCATCACTGAGTAAGGAATCACTCCCTCGCAACATATCGCAGTTCACTTGAAACCCTTTCAGTTGGAAAAATTCCTGACGATGATGGAGCATCTCATAAACTAATAACTCAAAGCTGGCTTCGGCAACTTCAAACTGATAGCCTTGATTTTCCAATTCCTTCGTCCGCTGCAGGATATCTTTACAGATGGAGTCGCCCTTATCAAGGTTAATCCCAAACGATCGCGCTTTTGCCACAATATTACTGAGTCCAGCTTGATCAGAAATAACGATGCGCCGTTGATTCCCAATTACAGTGGGATCAATATGTTCATAGGTTAAAGGATTCTTTTCTACCGCCGAAACATGAATCCCCCCTTTATGGGCAAAAGAAGATAAGCCCACAAACGGCGCATGAGGATCAGGGGCAAAATTCACAATTTCGTTAATGAGACGGCTAGTCGGAGTCAGTTTTGCTAATTGTTCCGACTCTAAGCAATGATAATTGAGCTTTAACTGTAAATTGGGAATCACAGAACATAAATTGGCATTCCCACAGCGTTCCCCATATCCATTCATGGTTCCTTGTACCATGGTTGCCCCCTGTTCCACTGCTACCAGAGAACTGGCTACGGCGGTATCGGAATCATTATGGGTATGAATGCCTAACTTGGGCGTAGAATCATCATTGGGATTAATGCCAAAATGTTGCACCACATCTTGAATAATCGCGCTGATTTGGTGCGGTAACGCTCCCCCATTGGTATCGCATAAAACTAACCATTCCGCACCTGCTTCGACAGCCGTTTCTAGGGTTTTTAGAGCATACTCACGGTTATTTAAGTAGCCATCAAACCAATGTTCGGCATCATAAATGACGCGGCGATTTTGAGAACGTAAAAGCGCGATCGTATCCCGAATCATCGCACAGTTTTCCTCTAACGTGGTCTTTAAGCCTTCTGTAACGTGCAAATCCCACGATTTGCCAAAAATTGTTACCCACCGCGTTCCTGCTGCTAAAATCGCCTGTAACATCGGATCATTTTCCGCAGATTTATGAGGGCGACGAGTGGAACAAAATGTCACCATCTCTGCTTGCGATAAGGGTTCTTCCTTCAGTTGCCAGAAAAACTGTACATCTTTAGGATTCGCGCCGGGCCATCCCCCTTCAATAAAAGGAACGCCTAGCTCGTCTAACTTATGAGCAATTTTGAGTTTATCTTCTAGAGAAAGAGAGATGCCTTCTTGCTGGGAACCATCTCGCAGAGTCGTATCATAAATCCAAACGCGATTATTCGAGGATAAATTCATTCCTAAACCAAAAAATATTTAAAACTTCGTCTTTACCAATAATAGATAGTCATTAATCTTTTAGAATCATTCTACCTTACTGCTCAAGCAAAGCCTCTCGGAATTGGTTAGGAAAGGGAAAACGTTGACGAGTTTGAGGATTAATACAAACGTGCTTGGTTTGACCCTTGGCTAAAATTTTCTCAGTATCAGCCTCAGTAATCAATTCATAACTAATGACTAATTCCGTTTCCGAAAGAAATTGGGGAGTCAAGGTAATGAGTACCAAATCTCCCCAATATATCGGACGCAAGCAATCTATTTCTCCATGAAGAATTGGAATCGCAATTGTTCCCTCTTTCACCCATTGTTGTAGATTAATCCCACGAGTAATGAGTGTTTCTTCGTAAGCAATGTGGCAGATACTCATCAAACTCGCAAAGTAAACGACTCCTGCCGCATCAGTATCCGCGAGCCGCACGCGATAGCTATAAGTAAACTTCATGATCTCGTTAGGGCTTATAAATAGTTGCGGAAATGCCTTGCTGTTCTAGAGTTTGTACTAACTCCTCAGCGCGAGCTTCGGTATCAAATGCGCCTACCTGTAAAACTTCACCTACCTCTGGGAACTCTCGTAGATAACCATCACCGGTAATTTGTAGGGTTTGATTATATTCGCTTTCAGTGGGATTCTCAACCATGACACAGTAAAAGTTTCCGTCACAGCTAGGGGTTGAAGGTTCGGCTTCTCCGGGTTCGGCTTCAACTAAATTATCGGCATCGAGTTCAATAAATTCATCATTAGCTAAATTAGGACGATTTGGAATTTCAGGGGATGATGCTTCCTCAGGTGTCTCCGAAGTTGCGTCCTCTTCTTCAGGAGGGGGGGGAAGAGACTCATCTTCAGTGGTTTCGGTGGGGGTAGAGGCTTGACGAGACGTAATTTCCCCTAAGTTAATCAAGATTAGACTTAAAAGCGTTCCTGAAAGAATGAAAATGACGATTCCAGCAATTCCTAAGGGCGTTAGCAAATAATTGCGCCAAGAACTTTTGTTTTTTTCTGGTGGTTTTTCCACAGTTGATCCAACGTTATAGTTTTCTGAGTTATTGAGCTCTTGCAATAATTCCTCGGAGGATTGGAGATAATCTTGAGGAACTTCTTCTTTTGAGTGTTGTTCAACATTATTTCTCGCGATCGCTGCTTCTCCTAGATCACCACTCGTTCCTGCTGAAGATGATGATTCAGGTTGGACTTTGGAAATATTGGCAAGATGATTCTGTTTTTGAGATTGCTGAAAGCGATTGAGTTCCTCTTCTAAGTCCATATTGAGGCTTGTTAACGCAGCTTGTAACTTAGGATGCAACATTTCATCCTCTTTTTCTTGGGAAACATTTGGATTCATCATTCAATCACGATTGAAACTCCATCGTTAACGGCAGAAAAAATACCGTAGGGCATTATACTTTTATTTTGACAAATAAGCAATGATTGTTATCAAGCAAAATCAAGTATGGCAACAGTTTTTTACTCTTGGTAGCAATCTCTTTATTTGTTAACAAAAGCACAATTATAAAATCACTTAATCATCTTTAATTCTAGTAACTTCATTTATATCAAAAAGGATTATTAATGGTGAGTATAAATACCAAAGCACTTATGCTTAATCACTTTCTGACTGAGCAGAGTGAGAGATTTCATATAGCCCTACTAAATCAGTTGTACCCCCCTTCAATTCCCCCCTTTCAAAGGGGGGCGAAGGGGGGATCTAAAATGAAGCTACTTTTCACAAATGAGATCAGATTGCTATAGCAGTTCTAATTCATTTGTAAAAACTTGATTCACCGTTTTTAGCTTGTT
>JBKHER010000063.1:0-10898 GCA_046540715.1 Halothece sp. | reverse complement strand
TACGGCTCGGCTTACAGCCTACGGTATGTAGCATACACAGTTCCATTTCATATGAGATCATATTGCTATAATGACAACCTATCAAGCAAGTCAACTAACCTTAAAAGAAGTCCATCATCTATTTAATTTTCAAGAACAGTATGATGGATCATTTTCTGCGCTGTTATCCCTAGAACCGATATCAGAAGTTGAACAACAGGAATTATTAAACATACGAAAAGATTTCCGTCCTTATTTAGCAGAAGGACAGGTTTCTGAGGGACAAATTTTGTTGATTGCAGTTGCTCCATTACTTCGATTAGCTGGATATTATCACTATCCCATACAAATTAAACTTGAGGAAAATATTGGCAAAATTGAAATTCCAGACGAAGAGACTACCATTACTGGACGCTTAGACCTTTTAGCAATCAATAAAAATAGAGAAACTTCAGAAAACATACATTTTTGGATTATTATTGTGGAGACAAAAGGAAGTTCTGCTGCGCCTAGAGTCGGAATTCCCCAACTATTAACCTATGCGTATAAAAGTTTAGAGTCACAAAAATCTGTTTGGGGACTTGCCACCAATGGGGTTGAATACCAGTTTATTTATATCCAACAAGGAAATCCCTCGATTTATCAATATATGCCTTTATTAAATTTACTTGAAACTGAGTCGGCACAAAAGTTGTTGCAAGTTTTAAAAGCAATTGGTGAACAATCATAGCCTAAAGTAGGGTTTGCTGAAAAAGTCCAATTGTCGGTGGGGTTCGTTATTTGTTATTTGTTATTCGTTATTTGTTATTTGTTATTTGTTATTTGTTATTTGTTGTTAGTCACCCTTCGACAAGCTAGCCACTGAAAAAGTTGGGCTGTGTTAGCACTTGAAAGCCTGATCTCATAAAATTTTCAGCTTAATTCAGCAAACCCTAGTTAGCCTATTGACCTCCTCCCCCGCCCGCGCTGAAGCTGGTATGAATACTAAATTTATCGTAATTATTTTCACTGAGAGAAAATCATCAAGAATAGGCGGCGATGTGAATAATGCCATCTCCTTGATTGACTAGCGGATTTTGCGTGTGTCCAATAATAATGCCAGCGAGGGGAGACTTAATGATCACTCTTTCATTGCCAAAGGCATTAGCGATGATTCCTAAAACTTGCTTTTTGCTGACAGATTCTCCTAACTGCACTTGTAAGCGTAAAATTCCGCCTCGGGAAGCGCGAACCCATTTGGTTTTCTCGACTTCTACCGAAGAAGTTGAGGGGATGGGAAAAGATGACATCTCTAAACGATTCATTACCCCTAAAATGCCTTGTGTTCCCACTCGGATTGCGTCGGCATCAAACCGTAAGGCTTCTCCTCCCTCATAAAGTAAAATGGGAATCCCTTTTTTGGCGACAGCTTGTCGTAGTGAACCATCTCGGGTTGTGGCGTGCATCATCACTGGTGCGCCAAACGCCTTAGCACAAGCATAGGTTTCTGCATCAAGGAGATTCGCGCGAATTTGGGGGAAATTGGTTCGATGATCCGAGGCGGTGTGGAGATCAATGCCATGAGTGCAACGGCTGACAATTTCTTGCATAAATAAATCAGCTAGACGGGAGGCGAGAGACCCTTCGGGAGAACCGGGGAAACAGCGATTTAAGTCCCGACGATCTGGGAGATAGCGAGATTGTTCTAAAAAGCCAAATAAATTGACTACAGGAACGGCAATTAGAGTGCCACGGAGTTTTTTCGGGTGGACTTGTTCTAAAACTTGTCGAATAATCTCTACGCCGTTGATTTCATCGCCGTGAATGGCGGCACTTAACCAGAGTCGGGGGCCGGGTTCAACGCCATGGAGAATGGTTACAGGAAGCGAGAGTAGGGTATGGGTGATTAAGCGTGCCACTGGAATTTCGATTTCACGACGTTCCCCCGGGGTAATGGTTTCACCAGCAATTTCAATTTCAGTTTGAATCATTTACCAGAAGCCAGCATTTAGAGAATTATCATCGGCGCGATCGCGCTCTCCCCTGATGCTAGAATATAACTAAGTTAGGAGGTCAGAAGTGGGACTTTTGGCTCAAGGACTTGCAACAGCATCCTCGCGGGAAGGAAGTGGGTTGAACCCGCTTTTTTTTTGTTTGCAAGTTAATGTCTCCAGATTCTGATTTCTGAATCAATTTTACGGTTGCGGGTTAAATTTTGAAAACGATGACTCATCCCTTGATTCCTAAAGTTAGCGAAATTGCAACTCCCATTGCCAATAATCTCGGTTTAGAGATAGTGGAGATTGGCTTTTTAACCAATGAAAGCCCTCCTGTGTTGAGGGTGGAAGTTCGTAACCCCGAAGACGATACCAGTCTGAATGATTGTGAACAAATGAGTCGGACTCTGGAAGCGGAACTCGATATAACCGAAATCATCCCTGATGCTTATGTGTTGGAAGTCTCTAGCCCTGGGATTTCAGAGCAATTAACGCGCGATCGCGATTATGTCAGTTTTAAGGGTTTTCCGGTGCTAGTGATGACGGATCCCCCCTATAAAGGAAAAGAAAAATGGCAAGGGACGCTCAATCGTCGTGATGAGACAACGGTTTACCTCAATCAAAAAGGAAAAATCGTTAAAATTCCCCGTGATGTCATCCAAATTGTACAGTTAGATACCCCTTAAACCAATAACAAAATAAGGAGATTAAATTTTATGGCCATCGTCAGCTTACCCGGTTTAGGCAGAATGATTGACGAGATTAGTGAAGGGCATAATTTACCGCCGCATGTGGTGAAAATGGCTTTACAGGAAGCGCTTTTGAAAGGATATGAACGTTATCGGCGATCGCAGACTTTAGATCGGGAACAGTTCAGTGATGATTATTTCGATAACTTTGAGGTGGAACTGAATGTCGAAGAAGAAGGGTTCATGGTGCTGGCGACAAAAGAAATTGTCGAAGAAGTTACCAATAGCGATCACCAAATTGGACTCAAAGAAGTGAAAGAAGTCGCCGAAGAGGCAGAATTAGGCGATAGCGTTGTTCTTGATGTCACCCCCCAGCAAAAAGAGTTTGGGCGCATGGCAGCGATTCAAACCAAGCAAGTTTTAATGCAGAAACTCCGCGATCAAGAACGCAAGATGGTGCAAGAGGAGTTTCAAGAGTTAGAGGAAACGGTTTTACAGGCGCGAGTGATTCGGTTTGAGCGTCAATCGGTGATTATGGGCGTAAGTAGCGGCTATGGTCGCCCGGAGGTAGAAGCCGAATTACCGAAGTCTGATCAACTTCCCAATGATAATTATCGCGCGAATGCTGCGTTTCGGGTTTACTTAAAAAAAGTTCGTGAAGGATCAGGACGCGGCCCCCAATTAATTGTGTCTCGCGCTTCTGCGGGGTTAGTGGCTTATCTCTTTGAAAATGAAGTGCCAGAAATCCAAGATGAGGTGGTGCGAATTGTCGCGATCGCGCGGGAAGCTAGACCCTCTTCTCGCAATGTGGGATCGCGCACTAAAATTGCGGTAGATACCTTGGATCGCGATGTTGATCCCGTAGGATCTTGTATTGGCGCAAGAGGATCGCGCATTCAGGCGGTGGTGAATGAACTACGGGGGGAAAAAATTGATGTCATTCGCTGGTCTCCCGACCCCGAGGTTTATATTAAAAATTCCCTGAGTCCGGCTCAAATTAACCGTGTGACGCTAATGGATACGGAAGAAAAACGGGCGGAAGTCTATGTTCCTGAAAATCAACTCAGTTTAGCCATTGGGAAAGATGGGCAAAATGTTCGTCTCTGCGCCAATCTCACGGGCTGGAAAATTGATATCAAGGAAGTGAAAAAACACGAAGCAGAAGCCGAACAAGTGGAAGGAGAAACTATCCAAGCCTCTTCTCCGAAGGAGGAGGAAACGATTGAAGCCCAAACTTCTCCTCTGGGTGGTGAGTAATATTGGTCAAGTTCTCCCATGAATCATTAAAATGCTAAACAAGAAGGTTAAATTTGTAATCGAATTGGGAGGATCGCTGTGGCGACTGAAGTTTTAGATAAACCGGCAATTCAAACGGTCGAGAAAAATCAAACCGTTCGCAAACCTGCTCCTAATTATAAGGTTCTCCTTCATAATGACGATTTTAATGGCATGGAGTATGTGGTGCAAACGCTGTTACAGACAGTTCCCAGTCTCACCCAGCCCCAAGCCGTTAATATTATGATGGAGGCTCATAATTCTGGAATTGCCCTTGTGATTACCTGCGCTCAAGAACACGCCGAATTTTACTGTGAAACCTTAAAAAATCATGGATTAACCAGTACCATAGAGCCAGATGAATAATAGAAACGATTATTTTTGCTCGCAAAAAATTTGATTAACGTTTTACCCGACCAAGTGATTAAACAAATTGCAGCCGGAGAGGTGATTGCTTCTCCGGCTTGTGTGGTTCGGGAGTTAATCGAAAATGCCTTAGATGCGGATGCGAATCGGATTATCATTTCTCTTAATAAAGATCTCTCAGAGATTCGCATAGCAGATAATGGGGAGGGAATGAGTAGGGAAGATTTACGCTGTTGTGCGTTACCCCATACGACGAGTAAAATTCGCACAGCAGGGGATCTCCAGAAAATTGTTACTTTAGGATTTCGCGGAGAAGCCTTACACAGTCTTACTCAAGTGGCTTCGCTAGAAATATTAAGTCGCCCTCGATCTGCTTCCACTGCCCTAGGTTATGCGGTAACGTATGAGCAAGGGGGAAAGATTTGTCAAGAAAAAGTCAGCGCGATCGCGCCTGGAACAATTGTAACCGTTTCGGATTTATTTGCGGCTTTACCTGTGCGTCGTCAGGGATTACCGAAAGTCTCGCAACAGCTAAAAGTCATTCAGAAAACTATCTATGAAATTGCCCTCTGTCATCCTCAGGTAACTTGGCAGATTTATCATCAGGAAAAATTGGCTTGGCAAGTGAGTGGTGGCGAAACCCCAAAACAGATTTTCCCCCAGCTTTTATCACGGTTTCAGGCTTCCGATTTTCAGTATCAATGTCAAGAGATAGCAACCCCCGATCACCAACAATCCTCACGATTAGAATTAGTGGTTGGTTTGCCCGATCGCGCTTCTCGCCATAAGGGAGACTGGATTAGAACTGCGATCAATGGGCGACCAGTGCGTTTACCTGAATTAGAACAAACTCTCGTTTCAGAATTGATACCAACCCTACCGCGCGATCGTTATCCCATTTGTTGGCTGCATCTCTACACTGATCCCAGTTTAATTGACTGGAATCGTCACCCCAGTAAATCAGAAATCTATCTGCGTCACCTTGATTTTTGGCAACAACAAGCCCAACGGGTTCTTAAGGATGCTTTAAGCCTTAACCCCAGTAACCTTCCTGAAACTGTCCATAATCGCCGTGTGGGGGAATTAATTCAAGCCAAAGAAGCCACCGGAAGTTATGAGTTATCAGATCGGTTACCAGAGACAGTTGAACCGAAGATGGGGTTATTCTCTCTCAGCGCGATCGCGCAACTACACAACACTTATATTATCGCGGAACACCCTACAGGAATGTGGCTAGTCGAACAACATATTGCCCATGAACGCATCATTTTTGAACAATTACAAGACCATTGGCAACTTATCCCCCAAGATCCACCCTTAATCCTGAACCGTCTTTCTAGCCAGCAACAAGAACAATTAGAACGCTTAGGATTAGACATTGAAGCCTTTGGCGAAGACACTTGGGCAATTAGAACTGTGCCTAAAATTTTACAATCCCGAGACGACCTCATTGATGCTATTTTAGAACTCAGCCGTGGCGGAAGTCTAGAAACCGCCCAAATTGCCACCGCCTGTCGCAGTGCTATTCGCAACGGGACTCCTCTCAGTTTAGAACAAATGCAGGAGATTTTAGACGCTTGGCAACGAACCCGTTATCCTCATACTTGTCCCCACGGTCGTCCCATTTATTTTCCCTTAGAAGAAACAGAATTGGCTAAATTTTTCCGTCGTCATTGGGTAATTGGAAAAAGCCATGGTATTTAGAAAGGAGTGGTACTATACTGTAAATAAAGATAATTTATGGTCAAATTAAGGGTGTCTCTTTAGTGCGTTATCAATCTGCTTTTATCCTACTCATTAGCCTGACTGTCATTACGGGTTGTGGAGAAGGGTTACAACAACGCCTCGCTGCAGATTCCGAATTAGAACAAGAAGAAGAGGTCTCCCCCGAAGATCAAGAAGAGACAACTCGCACAGAACCCACAGGAGATGTTCCAGATAATCTTCCCCTTTATCCTAATGCGGAATTAGTGGATGAACAAATCAATGAAGAAGAAGGAGTCGGTAGCATTCAATGGCTATCCCCTGATTCCATGGCAGAAATTATTGAGTTTTATGAACAAGCGTTAAGTGAGGAAGATTGGGAGATAGAAACTCCCTTTGCAGAAGGAGACGGGGGAGAAAGGATGCTGGAAGCGCGATCGCGATCGCTTAATCTAAGCGTTATTGTGCAAGAAGCCCAAACTCCACAACCGAGTAATGCCATTTTAGTAGAGTATCAACGCATTGCTTCAGAAGAAGAAACCACTACTGAGACAACTCCAGAAGAAGAAGAGGCTGAAGAAGAAGAAGAAACCACTGCTGAAACAACTCCAGAAGAAGAAGAGGAAGTCACCAGAGAATTTACAGGAACATTTAATGACCTAGAGGAAACCCCTGATTCTCTGAGAGAAAAAGTAGCAGATCTAGCAGAATTAGGGATTTTAACGCCTCTAGAGGAAGGGGAAGAACAATTTGCCCCCAATGAACCCATAACTCGTCGTACCTTTGCCCGTTGGTTATTTGAGGCTAATAACGAATTTTACAGCGATCGCGCTAGCGAGCAAATTCGCCCTGTTCGTGAAGCTGAAACCCCTGCTTTTCAAGATATTTCCCCTGATGATCCTGACTTTCCCATTATTCAAGGATTAGCTGAAGCTGGCTTAATTCCCTCCCGACTCACAGGGGATGACGATGTGACTCGCTTTCGTCCTGATCGCCCTCTTACGCGAGAAACGCTATTATTATGGAAAGTCCCCTTAGATATCCGTGACAGTCTCCCCACAGCAGATCTGGAAACCATAGAAGATACATGGGGCTTTCGCGATGCCAGTGCCATTGAATCTGAGGCTCTAGGCGCAGTAGCAGCAGATTTTCGCAATGGAGAAGATTCTAACCTGCGTCGAGTGTATGGTTATACGCAATTATTACAACCGCAAAGAGAAGTGACTCGCGCTGAAGCCGCCACCGCCCTTTGGTCATTTGGAACCCAAGGAGAAGTTATTTCTGCTAATGAGTTATTAAAAGAAGATTGAGTTCTCCTTTGTAAAAAGTAGCTTAAATATCCATTTCCTTTCTCAAAATTTCATTAACGACAACATTGAGATCAACTCCTTTTTCCTTAGCCTTCTTTTTAACAAACTCCTGTACTTCTTGATCAAGATATATGGGGGATTTAAAAGTTGCATTGGGATGATTAAATTTGCCTCTTTCTGCTTTCATTTCTTTTAAAAGGGAGGGAGATAACCGAGAGCATTCTTCACCCTAGAAAGAGTTTCTTGCGCGATCGCGCTTGCTTTTTCTTGTCCCTCTTTTAAGATTGAATCCAAATACCCTTTTTCTGTCATTAACGCTTGATATTTTTCCTGAATGGGACGTAAGGCTTCTACCGTTGTTTCCGCCAGTAGAGGCTTAAATTGTCCCCATCCCATATCCTGACATTCCGCAGCAACCGTTTCCTTACTTTTTCCCGATAAAATCCTATAGAGGGTTAATAAATTATCACATTCAGGGCGTTCAGGATCATCAAAAGTTAATCCTCTAACTGGATCAGTTTTGCAGCGTTTAATTTTCTTTTGAATTACATCAGGGGGATCTAATAAATTAATGCGACTCATCTCCGAGGGATCAGACTTAGACATCTTTTTTGTTCCATCAAGAAGACTCATCACTCTCGCCCCCTCATCACGAATTAAAGGCGTAGGAAGTTTTAAAACTGGCTGATCTTTTTTCCCAAATTGATCATTGACGCGGAGAGCAATATTACGGGTTAATTCTAAATGCTGCTTTTGATCTTCTCCCACAGGGACTTTATCCGCATCATACAATAAAATATCTGCTGCCATCAGAACAGGATAATCCAATAATCCCGCACTGACATTTTCTCCCTGTTTCATGGCTTTTTCCTTAAACTGAATCATGCGTTCCAGCCAATTTAAGGGGGTGATGCAATTAAGCAACCAAGCTAGCTCACTATGAGCCGTCACATGAGACTGAACAAAAATGGTCGAGTAGCTTAAATCAATTCCACAAGCGAGATACAACGCTGCGATGGTATAAGTATCTTGAGCTAGGGTTTCAGGGTTATGAGGAACTGTAATTGCATGGAGATCCACCACACAAAAGAAGTTTTCATAATCCTTTTGCGTTTCTACCCAGTTCCGAATCGCGCCTAGATAATTCCCTAAATGAAGATTTCCGGTCGGTTGCACCCCCGAAAGAATCCGCTGTGCCATAAAACGTCCTTATCATCACCTTCAAAAATTATACAGCATTGAGAGGGGAATTAGAGAGCGCAAAAATGAGATCAAAGCAGTTTAACTAGTAGCCTGTAATGAAGAACCCCAATCAAAAATGTCCCTCAAGAAGCGTAAAAACTGCGGGACAAATAGGGTGTTACTTCATATCCCCAATAGCTTGTTTTGCCATTCCCGCGATCGCGCTATCCGTTGCTTTCGGGAGATGATAATAATTCCCTCCTGCTGCTTTGGCTAACTCTTTTGCAAAGCCCGTAGAAACAAACTTATTCTCCGTATCAATCACCAGTAATTTCACCCCGATCGCGCGGATTTTTCCAGCAATTTCTAACAACTCTTCCTTAATATTTGGTTTTTCCTCAGGTAAGGGTTCACCCAGCGATCGCGCTAAGGGAATATTCCCTCGTCCATCGGTAATCGCCACTAAAATTACTTGTCCCACATCCCCAGACATTTGGGCATTCATTCCCACATGAACCGCCTGAGTTAAGCCATGGGCTAACGGAGAACCACCTCCACAGGGCAATTTTTCTAAACGATTCCTTGCCATAGAAATGGAACGAGTTGGCGGCAATAATACCTCCGCTTGTTCCCCACGAAAGGGAATCAACGCCACCTGATCGCGATTTTCATACGCCTCCGTTAACAGTTTTAAAACCGCCCCTTTCGCCGACTGCATCCGATTTAACGCCATTGATCCTGACGCATCGACTAAAAAGACCACTAACGCCCCAGCTTTCCGTGCCAGACGTTTTGAGCGCATATCGCTCTGTTCCACAATCACCCGTCGATCTGGATAACGGAGTCGTCGTGCTTTTTGATATGGGGCAGCCGCTCTTAAAGTTGCATCCACCGCAATTCGTTTCACTTTCCCTTTTGGAAGCATCGGTTTGACATAACGTCCCCGTTCATCAGAGAAAACTAAACCGCGACTTCCCGAATTTCCCTGCTGTTTCGCCATCTGGGAAAAATACAGCACTGTGGGATCCATAATCACCCCTTCCGAATCAAATACAAACTCCTCAGGAATTTGTGGCGCTTGCTGTTCCTCATCCTCTTCTCCCTCATCATCTTGAGGAGATTCCTCTTCTTGACTTTCAGGAGGTTGTTCTGGTTGATCTTGGGGAGAATTATCCTCTTGAGGCTGTTCTTGATTTTGATCCTGATCCTCGGATTCGTTTTCAGGAGGGGGAGGTGGCGGTTCTTGTTCATCTGGGGGACTTTGCGCCACCGTGGAACGGGGAACAATCACTAATTCCACCGCCCGACGTAAATCATCTCCTACCACTTCATTACGCCCATCTAAGGCGGCGGCAGCTTTGGCAACTCTCACCGCAAATAATTCAGCGCGATGTCCCTGCACAACGCCTCTTACCGCTTCTTCTACCAAATAATTAATTTGTTCTGGGGAGATGGTCACCTCTTTCAGCCATTCCCGCGCCAGAATAATATCCGTGCGTAACCCCTCTAAATCCTCCTCGTATTGCTGGAGAAATTCATTTTGAGAGCTAGCAAAGCCAATGGCTTGTTCTACCGCTTGCACTCTCTGGTCTAACGCTAAGACTCCATCTGCTGAAAGGGTAATTGCAATGCGATCTAATAAATGCTCTCTTAGGGGCTTTTCTTCTGGGTTATAGGTAGCGATAAGCAGAGGCTTGCAAGGATGTTGGAAACTAATCCCTTCCCGTTCAATAATATTGCGTCCTTCGGTTAAAACCGATAATAACTGATTGACAATTTGGTCATCAAGAAGATTAATTTCATCAATGTAGAGAACCCCGCGATGGGCTTGGGCTAATAGTCCAGGTTGGAAAACCGTTTTCCCTTCTCGCACAGATTTTTCTACATCTACTGATCCCAGTAACCGATCTTCTGTTACCCCGAGGGGAATTTGCACAAAGGGAGCGCGAATCACCTCCGTGGGAATTTCTGTCGTGTCTCCATAGAGTTTAAACGTTTCATCATCCCATTCCTCTGGATTTTGGGGATCACAGTTAGCGATGGAATTTTTAACAATTTCAATCGGCGGCAATAGAGAATGAATCGCCCGCGCCATCACTGATTTGGCTGTCCCGCGTTTGCCAGAAATAGCAATTCCCCCGAGTTTGGGGTCAACTGCACCGAGAAGTAACGCCAGCTTGATGGCTTCTTGTCCGACAACTGCGGTCAGCGGAAAAGTAGGGTTAGTAGAAGAAGTGGTTAGAGTAGTCATACCCCCTATTTTGGCAAATTTTCCGCAATTTGTTAAGTGGGGCGATTAACAAAGATTTCTTGCCATCATGCTAATACCATTTCTAATCTGGCTTAAGCCCCCCTTGCGAAGGGGGGGATTTAGGGGGAACTTTTCAGAATTGGTATAACAGCAAGAACCCGATTCT
>JBKHER010000062.1:0-11120 GCA_046540715.1 Halothece sp. | reverse complement strand
TGCGAAATATAATATGTTATTGGTTATTAGTTATTGGTTATTCGTTATTCGTTATTCGATAAAAGCCAGCAAGCGGATTTGAACCGCTGACCTACCCATTACGAGTGGGTTGCTCTACCACTGAGCTATGCTGGCATCAAAACTCAAACACCGATTTATTATCTTAGCTTACTTGGGGAAATGTGGAAAGTCCTCAAGCGTGACTATTTTTCACCAGCAATGACCCAACGCCAAAGGGGATGAGATTTACCGCGCCGACGGATGCGTCTGACTTGCTTTTCTAACCGATGTCGATAGCGAGAAGAGAAGCCAAAGAGAATATTGCCACTTTGCCATAATAGAACTGCCGTTGTCACTCCTAAACACCAAGCAAGCGCGATCGCGCTAACTGGGTGAAAAATCAAAGCATAACGAACCGCCGCAATGGTAAAATGATCGCGCATTAAAGAAATTTCTTCTTGTAGTTGCCAAGCCACAAAAGGGATAACAACTAGCCACGAAACCATTATCCCTAGCCAACGACCACAAACGTGTAACCGATGTAATCGTTGGACTTGAATCGCTAAATCTGGGTCTTCAGCACGAGATAACTGAGAGTCAATCACACTTGTTCACTAAAGGGTTTAGGTTTCGCTGTTTCTTGGCGTTCTCGCCACCAAGCAAGGAGGGTACTAGCAAGGAAAATACTCGAATAAGCCCCTAAGACAAAGCCAATAATCAAGGCTAAGGCAAATTCTTTGAGGGTTTCCCCTCCAAATAATAAGATAGCAAGTAGTGGCAAAACTGTCGTTAAGGTGGTATTAATTGATCGCGTTAAGGTTTGATTAACCGCATCATCTACCACTTCAGCAATGGAGGCTTTCGGTTCTTGTTGCCCAGTTTCACGGATGCGATCATAAATAACTACGGTATCATTAACAGAAAAACCAATAATTGTCAAGAGAGCCACCAGAAATAAACTATCCGCTTCCACCCCAGCGACTAAGCCCAAAATAGAAAATATCCCCGCCGTAATCAATGCATCATGGAAGAGGGCTAAAATCGCAAAAATGGCATAATCCAGTCGAAAGCGAATACTAATATAAACAATAATCCCAAAAAAGGAGACTAATAGGGCTAACATCCCCGAAGTAAATAACTCCTCACCAATGGTGGGACCAACCGTATCAATTTGAATGGTTGTCGGGTCAAATTGTCCAATATTGGCTTCTAAAGCATCTTGCAGTTGGGTACGTTCCTCCACATCGAGGGTTTGTGAGCGAATGGATAGCCCCGTTTCATTTTCTCCAAACACCTGCACTCTAGCCTCATCAAGTCCTTGTGATCCTAGGATGTCTCGGACTTCATTAATCGCAATGGGATCATCACAATTATCAGGAATTGAGCAGTCTAACTCCAATTGTAAGCGCGTGCCGCCAACAAAGTCTAAACTGGGGCGAATGGGAGCTTCAAACTGGAGATAAGACACAATCATCGCCAACAGAGAAATAATTACTGCTAACGCTGACAACAGCCACCAAAAATACCGTTGTTTAATTACATTTAACTTCATTTTTGCACCACGAGGTTAGGACAGAATAATTCAGGTTTCTTACGAATAGTGGGAAACCCTAATACAGTAAATAATAAGAAGGTGCGCGTACAGGTTAGGGCGGTAAAAAGGCTAATCAGAACCCCAATGCCAAGGGTAACTGCAAAGCCCTTTACTAACCCAGAACCTAACCAAAATAGAGCAGCACAAGCAATAAGGGTGGTAACGTTACTATCAAGAATGCTAGAAAATGCCCGATAAAAGCCTCCTTCCACTGCACGATAGAGGGTTTTTCCAGCCCGCAACTCTTCACGAGTGCGTTCAAAAATTAGCACATTGGCATCTACCGCCATCCCAATACTGAGAATAAACCCAGCAATTCCGGGTAAAGTAAGGGTGACCCCAATTAAAACATAAGCGGCAAAAGTGAGGAGGGCATAGATACTGAGGGCTAAATCTGCAATTAAACCTGGAAGACGATAGTAAACCCCCATAAAAACTAACACTAACACTAATCCCGAAAGGGCAGCATAAATACTGCGTTCAATACTTTCTTGCCCTAAAGTTGCTCCAACAGTGCGATTTTCTACAATTTCTACAGGTAAAGGGAGAGAACCGCCACGGAGTTGAATGGCTAAATCTTCTGCTTCTTGCACGGTAAAGCCACCACTAATTACGGCACTTCCCCCAGTAATGCCATTGTCTGCATACTGAGCACTAACAGTGGGCGCACTGACCAATTCATCATCCAAGAAAATTCCCAAACCGCGTCCTGTACCAGCAATATTTCGAGTCAATTCGGCAAATTTTCCAGCGCCTTCTTGGTCAAACTGAATGGAGACTTGCCAGTTATCGCCAGCTTGTACCGGTTGGGCGCGAGCATCTTGGAGTTGTTTCCCGGTAATGCTTGCAGAGCGAAATAACTCTAAAATTGCTTGATTAGCTGCCTCTAATTCTTCTAGGGTTTCTTCAATTTCGGCTTGATTTTCCTCTGGATTCTCTCGTAATTGTTCTAGTTGTGCTTCTAGTTGGTCACGACGAAGAAATTGTTGCTGAAATTCTTCTTGGGTTCCTTCTCGTTGCGCCCGAAATTCAAGCTGGGCCGTTCCCCCTAAAACTCTTTCCGCTTGTGCCGGATCACTGACTCCAGGGAGTTGTACTGAAATTTGATCGTCACCGACGGTTTGCACAAGAGGTTCAGAAACCCCTAAACCATCAACACGATTTTGAATGATGCGCTTAACACTGTCTAATCGGTCTTGAGTGATATTGGTAATTTCTTCCGTGGTTTGGACTTGAATGGTTAATTGCGCTCCTCCTCTTAAATCTAAGCCCAAGGGAACGGACAATTGGGTCAGTACCACCAAAGCCCCAATAATGAGAAAGAAAATAAGCGCGATCGCGGTTCGCTGTTGTTGCATCAGTCTTCCCTTACACCTTCAGAGCCATCATATTTTCCACTGCCGAAACAATTTCGGGGGGTTGCACAATGGTATATCGTTCTAAGGTTCCATTGTAAGGGGTGGGAATATCTTCTGAGGATAAACGCACCACTGGGGCATCGAGTTCATCAAATAACTGATCATTAATGAGGGCGGTTAATTCAGCGCCAATGCCACCGGTTTTCATACATTCTTCCACAATAATCACGCGATGGGTTTTCCGCACTGAGGTAGCAATGGTTTCTATATCTAGAGGTTTCAAGGAAATTAAATCAATCACCTCGGGATCAATTCCTTGCTCTTCTAACGGTTTCAGCGCCTGTAAGACATGGTGACGCATCCGAGAATAAGTAAGAATGGTAACATCTTTACCTAGGCGCACCACTTCGGCTTTATCTAGCGGTAGCCAATATTCTCCTTCGGGTAAATCTTCTTTTAGGTTATAGAGAAGAACATGCTCAAAGAATAACACCGGGTTGTCATCACGAATGGCACTTTTGAGTAGCCCTTTGGCATTGTAGGGCGTAGAACAGGCGACAATTTTTAAGCCCGGAACCGCTTGAAAATACGCCTCTAAGCGTTGGGAGTGTTCTGCGCCCAGTTGACGACCAACTCCCCCTGGACCCCGAATCACAAGGGGAATTTTATAATTACCACCTGAGGTGTAGCGTAGCATTCCCGCATTATTGGAAATTTGATTAAAAGCGAGGAGAAGAAACCCCATATTCATGCCTTCCACGATGGGGCGTAAACCTGTCATCGCTGCCCCTACTGCCATTCCTGTAAAGCTATTTTCAGCAATGGGGGTATCTAAAAGGCGTAATTCCCCATATTTCTTATACAGATCTTTGGTCACCTTATAAGAGCCACCATAATGACCCACATCTTCCCCTAAGACGAAAACGGTGTCATCTCTTGCCATTTCCTCGTCTGTTGCTTCCCGTAGAGCCTTAAAAAAAACTGTTTCAGCCATCTCTCAATAACAATTTGTAAAAGCGATTGCTTACAGATCCTACCATCAAACGCAGAGGCTGTAATGGCTCATTCGATCGCGATCGCTCAGGTTAAAATGTCCGATCGTCGAGTCACTCAATAGAGCAAGTGCTAATCTTCTAAGGCTTCCCAAACCCAATTTAAAAGCCTGTCTAATCCCTCTCGTGTTACCGCAGAAATGGATAAAATAGGCTCATTGAGAAACTGAGAAAATGTTGATTTAATCTCTGCTTCTATCTCAGCATCAACCACATCTATTTTATTTAAGACTAAAATTTGTTTCCGTTGCGCTAACTCAGGTTTATAGGCCACTAATTCTTCTTGAATCGTTTTATAGTCTTGAATGGGATCATCAGAATTAAGATCAATCACGTGAAGGAGAATTTTGGTGCGTTCCACATGACGTAAAAACTCATGCCCTAAGCCCACTCCTTCGTGTGCTCCCGCAATTAGCCCCGGAATATCGGCAAAGACAGTTCCGTCTCCTGTGGGTTTTCGGACAAGACCTAAATTGGGAACCAGCGTGGTAAAGGGGTAGTCCGCAATTTTGGGTTTTGCCGAAGAAAGAGCCGAAATTAATGTGGATTTTCCAGCATTAGGTAAGCCAATAATGCCGACTTCTGCTAAGAGTTTTAATTCGAGTCGCAGATGACGTTCTTCTCCGGGAAGCCCAGGGAGAGCCTTTTCTGGGGCGCGATTATGGTTGCTCAGGAAGTGACGATTGCCTAAACCGCCTTTGCCCCCTTTGGCCACACAAAGTTGTTGTTTATGGTCAGTTAAATCGCCAATTACCTCATTGGTTTCTTGATCATAGACAATCGTGCCACAGGGGACTGGTAAAACGCGATCGCGCCCCTTGGCTCCCGTCATATTCTTGGGCCCCCCACGTTTCCCATTTTCGGCTTGAAAACAGTGTTGATAGCGAAAATCTAGCAGCGTCTGGATATTTTCGTCTGCCTCTAAGATAATTGATCCGCCACGACCCCCATTGCCCCCCGCCGGTCCCCCTGCAGGAACATATTTTTCTCGAAGAAAGGCAACAATCCCATCTCCGCCCTTACCAGCAATCACTTCAATGTCCGCTTGATCAATAAATTGCATCGTCGAATGTGGAGATATATTCGATCATAGTTTAAACTATTTAAGAAGCAGGTCTTAAACTCTACAACATTTACTGATGGTATTTGACCCTAATTTTTTCAACTCCGACGCAAGTGACAATCAATCAGGATCATCTTCTAATGAGGAAGCCAAAAATTCCCTTTTGCAATACCTTGAGCAACAAAATCCTGATGTTTTAGCCGAAATTGCGCGATCGATTAGCCCCGATGCCCGAGAAATTGTTTCTCAAAATGTGCAAGGGTTAGTGGGGGCTTTACCCTCTGAGCATTTTCAAGTCCAAGTCACCACTGATCATGATAATCTCTCCAGTATGTTAGCTTCTGCTATGATGACAGGTTATTTCTTACGTCAAATGGAACAACGGATGGAATTAGAAACGCGCATGGATAATAGTCAAGACGTTAATTCCTAAGTTTGACAACTTTGTAGCATTTTCCTAAATAGGTAGCCCTTCCTTAGGGGCTGTTATCTGGGCTATCCCAAAACGCGCGGTCGGGAAAGGTTGATACACCCCGTCCCACCCCTAACTGTAAAGCCATATAGTCGCAGCGTTCTTGCCCAAGCTATATAACCGTTATCATAGCCTTTTCTAGAGAAGGAATCGAACTATCCCAAGATCAAAGAACGACTCTAGCATTATCATAGAGACAATGCTTGCTTAACTTTTATAGTCATGAACCGACGGGAATTACTAGCAATACTGGGAATTACGGGGATCGGAGGCCTGATTGCCACTCAATTAGGTAATGGGCGAGGAAATGCCACCCCCCTACCCACCCCTGACATCCAACTCCCAGAGAGTGAACCGCGTTTACGTTTTGTTTCCCTCGCCGATACGGGAACTGGCAACCGAGGGCAGTATGCCGTTGCCAAAGCTATGAATACCTTTTATAACCAATCTCCTTACCCCTTAGTCCTTTTAGCTGGAGACAACATCTATAATAACGGCGAAATTGAAAAAATCGAACCAGTCTTTGAGCGACCCTATCAACCGCTTCTTCAAGACGGGGTCAAATTCTATGCCTGTTTAGGCAACCATGATATTCGCACCCAAAATGGCACCCCAGAGGTAGAATATCCTCAATTTAATATGCAGGGCAGATACTACACCTTTACCCGTTCCATTGTGCAATTTTTTGCCCTCGATACCACTGGTAATGCTGACTGGAAACAACAGCTTGACTGGTTAGATGATGAATTAAGAAACTCTAACGTTCCTTGGAAAATTGTTTTTGGGCATCATAATATGTATTCCTCCGGGGTTTATGGCTTAAATCAACCTTTAATCTCTAAACTCACGCCCCTATTCAAACGCTACAATGTGCAACTTTATATTAATGGACATGAACACCATTATGAACGCACTCAACCTATTAACGGAACCACTTATTTAACCTGTGGCGCAGGGGCCAAATTACGTCCGGTAACCCCTTCTGATTGGACAGATTATGCCAGTAGCGAGTTAAGTTTTGCTAGCTATGATGTTCATCCCGACCAAATTGCGATTCGGGGTATTAATAAAGACGGAAAAATTATTGATCGCGCCTTAATTTCTCGAACCACTTAACTATGCTATCTCTCTCCCATCAGAAACCATTAATGACTTTATTATTGATGGTTCTCGCTACTTTACTAACTGCTTGTGATCCAACTCTCATTGAAGGACAAGCCTTAGAAACTCCACAAGTGGTGCAATCGGTTTTAAGTGATCCCAAAACTTTTAATGCTATTCTCTCTCAGGAATCTCCCAACGTCTTTGGGTTAACTTATGAAGGCTTAGTGAAAGAAAACCCCCTTACAGGGGAAATTGAACCAGAATTAGCCCAATCTTGGGAAATTTCTGATAATGAGCAAGAAATTACCTTTACCCTTCGCGAAGGCTTAAAATGGTCCGATGGAGAACCCTTAACCAGTGATGATGTCGTCTTTACCTATGAAGACTTAGTCCTCAACTCGAATATTCCCAATAATATCCGCGACAGCCTCCGAATTGGAGAAACAGGGGAATTTCCCACTGTCGAAAAAGTCGATGATTTACGAGTCAAATTTACGGTTCCTGAACCTTTTGCGCCTCTTCTACAAGCAACTGGTAATGTTGACATTATGCCTAAACACGCTTTAGAGGAATCAGTCGAAGAAACGGACTCCGATGGAACCCCAGCTTTTTTAAACCAATGGGGAGTGGATACGCCGCCTGAAGAAATTATCGTTAATGGGCGTTATCAATTAGCCAATTACGCCACCAGTGAACGAGTGACGTTTCAGAAAAATCCTTACTATTGGAAAAAAGACGAAGACGGAAATCAACTTCCCTATATTGATCGCGTCATTTGGCAAATTGTCGAAAATCAAGATACCGCTTTATTGCAATTTCGGTCTCGTAATCTTGATTCTATTGGGATTAGTCCCGAATATTTTTCCTTACTCAAACGCGAAGAAAATCGGAGAAATTTCACCATTCATAACGGCGGCCCTCAATATGGAACCACCTTTATTGGCTTTAACTTAAATACAGGGAGTCGTAATGGGGAACCCTTAGTTGATCCTGTCAAATCTCGATGGTTTAATAATGTTAATTTCCGAAAAGCGATCGCCCATGGTATTAATCGCCAACAAATGATTAATAATATTCACCGTGGTTTAGGAGAACCGCAAAATTCTCCCATTTCTGTGCAATCTCCTTTTTATAAAGAAGATGTAACTACCTATGATTATAACTTGGAAAAAGCGGAAGAACTCTTATTTAATGAAGGGTTTGAATATAACGACAACGGAAACTTAGTTGATGAAGAGGGAAACCGTGTTCGTTTCACCCTGATTACCAATGCCGGTAATCAAACCCGAGAAGCCATGGCTGCCCAAATTCGACAAGACTTAGATAAATTAGGCATCACCGTAGATTTAAATCCCATGCAGTTTAATGTCCTAGTCGATAAACTATCCAACTCCCTAGACTGGGAATGTCATCTTTTAGGCTTTACGGGTGGGAATGAACCCCATTTTGGCATCAATTTATGGCGCGTGGATGGCAATTTACATACTTTTAATCAAACCCCTCGCGGTGATGGAGAGTCTCTAGAAGGACGAGAAATTAGAGACTGGGAAAAAGAAATTGAGCAACTTTATATCGAAGCTGGAAGAGAATTAAATGAAGAAAAACGGAAAGAACTTTATGGACAAGCCCAAGAAATTGTCCAAGATCAATTGCCCTATATTTATTTAGTGAATCCCCTGTCTTTAGCAGCCGTGCGCGATTATATTGAAGGATTGGAATATTCGGCACTGGGCGGGGCATTTTGGAATATTGAAGAACTACAATTATCAGCAGAATAAGATGATAGATAGAGAGGGGTTAAAAAATATTCTTGATGCAGTTGCTGAGGGAAAGCTATCCGTAGAAACAGCCCAAGAAAAACTAAAAAATCTTGCCTTTGAATCGGTTGATCACTTTGCCAAAATTGATCATCATCGCCTGATTAGAACAGGCTTTCCGGAAGTAATTTGGGGACCGGGAAAAACCCCTGAACAAATTGTAAAAATCATGGTGAAAATGCAGGAGTCTTTTCGATGGAAAAATCCTAGCCACGCAATTATGGCAACTCGCATTGATTCCTCAGTGTTTAATCAACTCAAAAGCCAGATTCCAGAGTTAGAATACTACGCCGTCCCCCGAATTTGTGTCCTAAAAACCGCTCCTCCTCCCCAACAACAAGGTAAAATCGGCATTATTAGCGCAGGCACAGCTGATATTCCTGTCGCCGAAGAAGCCGCCCTCACTGGTGAACTCTGTGGCTTTACCGTAGAACGTCTCTGGGATGTGGGGGTTGCCGGGATTCACCGTTTATTTAGCCATCGGGAACTTTTAAACCAAGTTCAGGTTCTCATTGTGGTGGCGGGGATGGAAGGCGCACTCCCAAGTGTGGTGGCGGGGATGGTTGATTCCCCTGTGATTGCAGTTCCTACCAGTATCGGCTATGGGGCAAGTTTTGAAGGGATTGCCCCCCTTTTAACCATGCTGAATTCTTGTGCTACAGGAATCGGGGTTGTTAACATAGATAATGGGTTTGGCGCAGCCATCCTCGCGGGACAAATTTTGCGAACTGCTGAAAAAATTAATCCTGAACCCCTTTGACATCAGCTTTAACATAAGCTAAGATTAGAAATCGTTTCATAACCTTGGAGAGGTGGCTGAGTGGTTGAAAGCGGCGCCCTGCTAAGGCGTTAGAGGGTTTACGCCCTCTCGAGGGTTCGAATCCCTCCCTCTCCGTTGCAAGAATTTTATTTTCCAAAGAACCAAATTAAAACTATAACTCCGATGGCAAGGGGAATATAGCCAAATATCCACTGTAGAAAGGCTAGGAGATGCAAGGGGGCATAAACTATGAGATTTGTCAAGTAAAAACTAGCCAATACTAACCCTAAAAAAAACGCCAAAGCCTTAATCATAACATCCTCAAACAAAAGAGAGATTTTCATAGAAGGCGAGAAAGGATAGAATAATTTGTAGCCTACTAGACTGACATTTTAGGAAGACCTGTGTTTTCTACTCTCACCGCAGACTTTCGGATTATTTTTGAACGAGACCCCGCGGCTCGTAACTGGCTGGAGGTAATTTCATGTTACCCTGGCCTGCAAGCCATTTTATTCCATCGCTTTGCCCATTGGTTATATTGTATTGGTTTGCCCCTAATCCCTCGGATTATCTCCAGCTTTGCTCGTTTTATTACGGGGATTGAAATTCATCCTGGGGCGCAAATCGGCGAGGGAGTCTTTATTGATCATGGCATGGGAGTAGTCATTGGCGAAACCACGATCATTGGCAACTATGCCTTAATTTACCAAGGCGTTACCCTTGGCGGAACGGGAAAAGAAAGTGGAAAACGCCACCCCACTCTTGGTGAGAATGTTGTCGTGGGTGCGGGGGCAAAAGTTCTCGGAAATCTCCAAATTGGTAATAACGTCCGCATTGGCGCGGGATCAGTCGTTTTGCGAGATGTCCCTTCTGATTGTACCGTTGTTGGGGTTCCGGGGCGTGTTGTTTATCGTTCTGGTGTCCGTGTTAATCCCCTAGAACATGGTAGCCTTCCTGACTCAGAAGCCAATGTCATTCGGGCTTTACTTGATCGCATTGAAACCTTAGAACAAGAAGTACAGAACCTACAGCGACAACAAAATTGGACGGCTTCTGTCGTGTCTGCGTCTGACGAAACCTCTCCTCAGTGTCAGCTTAAAGATCGTGAGATTGAGGAGTTTTTACATGGCAGTGGCATTTGATCCGAAAACAATTGTTTACCAAAGTGTTTGTCCCGATCAAATTCCCCATTGGCTGCAAACTTGTTTAGACAGTGTTCGTGCCTGGAGTGAACAAAAAGGCTGGGACTATCGGTTAATGGGAGACGAAATTTTTTCCTTATTACCGCATTGGTATTGGGAGAAAACCTCTCATCAAAAAGTAATTGCTACTGATTTAGCCAGATTGTTATTGGCAAAAAAGTTTCTACAGAAAGGCTACGATCGCGCGATCTGGCTAGATGCCGATGTTTTAATTTTTGCCCCTGAATTATTGAATATTCCAATTACCGAAGAATATGCGTTTGGTAAAGAAGTTTGGGTTCAATATCATAAAAATCAGAAACTGAAAGCCTACCCAAAAGTTCACAATGCAATTTGTGTTTTCTGTCAAGAGAATAGTTTTTTAGACTTTTATATTCACGCTTGTCAGCGTATTATCAAAAACTTTCAGGGAACACAAATGGTGTCGCAATTAGTGGGGCCAAAATTCTTAAGTGTCCTTCACAATACCATAAAGTTACCCTTAATTCCTGAAGTTGCCATGTTTAGCCCTTTAGTTTTAGAAGATATTTTAAAAGGAGGGGGAAAGGCTTTAACCCTTCATCAGCAAACCCAAAAAAGTCCAATTTATGCAGCCAATTTAAGTGCATCTTATATTGATCATGGGTTGGGTGAAGCTGGCTATGAAGCAGTAACAAAAATGCTTCTTGATATCAAATCCGAGAAATTAACCCTGATTT
>JBKHER010000061.1:0-11145 GCA_046540715.1 Halothece sp. | reverse complement strand
GTCTCGCTCCCTAACTCCCAAATCAGGGTTAATTTCTCGGATTTGATATTACAATTTTGATTCCTATTGTCAATTCTAAAAATCTGCACTATAGTTATAGTGATAACACTGAGAGAGATAAAAGTAACATTTCATATTTCCAGTGGTATTGCTTGTTTAGTTCCATTAGAATCAGGAATTTTCGACTCAAATCAAATAATACACAATACTGTTTTTGACAATTAGTGCTAATTCAGATCCCTATAACTCCTTATTAGGAGGGGATGCAGATCAAATAATTGTTACTATAGCTTAAACTGAGTCTATTAAAATTGATTCCACCTCAGTGGGAGGAAAGAAAAATGTATGAATGACCAACTCTTACCTCGCAACCCATTGATTATAAAATGCGAGCTAGTTCGGCAAGAAGAGCAAAAAAGTATTTTTGAGCTTTTCCAAGAAAAATATGCCTCTATTCTTCGAGAAGACATAGTTGACTTGAGGATAGTCCAGTCACCTTCTACAGTTTGGTTAGAAATCACCAAGCAGTTATTCTGCGATTCGCAAGATCAAATTATTTACAAAATTGATCTCTCTTGTATTAAAAATATAAATACGAAACAGCAACTATTCTTACCTAAAGATCAAATTGAAGACAATATTAATAAGTTATTAAATAACTGTCAAATTTATTTAATTAACGCGGCTTTCGGAAGATATTTATTTTCTAAAAAGGCATATCGCGAGATGTTGCTTAACGATGTTGAAAAAATTGATTCCTCACAGTGGCAATTACTTTAGCAAATAGTACCATCTTCTTTAACATTAATGCTACAGTCATTAGTCATTGGTTTACAAAGGTGTTACTGAGTCTATTCACTATAAGACTCTCCTTTTGAGCCGAACAGTTAGAAATCATCAGTTTCTGGACTTGGCGCTGAATTATTAGATCCATTTTGGAAGAATTTACCTGCAGAATTGTTTTGGTAAACGCAATCAACTTTCGGTGATTGTTCTAATTTTCCGGTAAAAGCAAAGGTATTCATCCGGTTCTTACAATCTCGCACTTGTTCGCGACTGACTAAATTTTGCTCTTCTAAAATCGACCAGTTGGTGCGACGCATGACACAACCTGGAACCATTTTCGGTTGCGTTACATAAACACTAAATGGGCTTAAACTCATGTAAACCCGCATATCAGTAACGACGGCACTTGCCCCATATTGGGCACAGAACTCAGGATTAGGCACACTGCGATCAATCGCTACAGTTGAGGTGACGTTTTCAGAATTCAAATTCGTCGCAGAACTAAAAACCATGCCTAAACCAATGCCAATGATGAAAACTGCCCCAATAATAGCCCAGTAAGTGGCATTAAAGGGAGATTTTTTTTCCAGACTAGGAGACTCATCGTAATAGCGACGAGAGGCGCTGGCGTTTCTTCTCGGTGTTTTTCGAGTCATTTCATCCTTTGATCATTGAGCTAAGTGAAGCTAGTTCTATTTTAATCAATGCTTGCAATTTACGTCATTTGATCATAGTCTTTTCTACAAGAGCCACATTTAAAGATTTTTCATGTCCCTTGTACAAAGTTCATCTCAGTTCTCTTTAAGAGACTTTCTCCGTTTTCCTGAAATTACCCCTGCTCGGGAATATATTGAGGGTAAAATTTACCAAAAACCTCGCTTGCGCGGCAAACAGGAAAGAGTTTTAAATCGTTTGCTCACAGAAATTAATAAAACTGGGAAGAAACAGAAAACAGCTTACGCCTTTACTGACTTAAGATGTACCTTTGCTAATAAATATTCCTTAGTTCCCGATCTGAGTATTTTTAATTGGAATAATCTACCCGTTGATGAACAGGGAAAACTAAAGCATGATCAAGAAATAGTTCCCAATTGGGTCATTGAGTTTTTATCCCCTGAAGACAATTCAACGCGAGCCCTCAATAATATTTTAACTTGTTTACAACAAGGGTCGCAATTAGGGTGGCTGATTGATGCTCAAGAGAAAAGAGTTATTAGCTTTCCTCAAGGAGAACAACCTATGGTTTACCAAGGTGATGAACAATGCCTCCCGATTTTAACCGGGTTAAGAACTTTAAAGCTGTCAGCTTCTGATCTATTTCAGTCTTCTTTTAATTCTCATTAAACTGCATCTTTATTCAGGATTATAATACAAGCATAAACCGAAATTCATTACTGATCCAATTATGGCGGAAGGGTTATATTTATATGGGATTTTCCCGCCACCGGGACCAAAATCAATTCAAGCCCAAGGACTGGATAAACAACCCATTTATTCTCATACTGTAGAAGGGTTTACATTTTTGTATTCTGAGGCGCAACAGTCTCGTTATTTAGCGAGTCGTCGTAACCTCATTACTCACACCAAAGTTTTAGAGGAAGCGATGGAAAAAGGACAACGAACCTTGCTTCCGCTACAATTTGGCTTAATTGTTCCCGACTGGGAAACTGTGGTTCAAGACTTATTAAGTCATCAAGGAGAAACTCTCCAGAATTTGTTTAAAAAGCTGGAAGGAAAGCGAGAAGTGAGCTTAAAAATTTATTGGGAAACTGAGGTGGAATTAAATTCACTATTAGACGAAAATCCTTCTTTAAAGGCGCGACGAGATAACTTAGAAGGAAAGAATTTAAGCATGGATGAAGTGATTGGAATTGGACAGGCTTTAGAACAAGCAATGGAAGCCAGAAAACAAGAGGTGATTGCTCATTTTGAAGAGGCTCTTTTTCCTTTTGCTTTTGAAGTGAGACACAATGATGTACTCACTGAAACTATGATTTATAATACGGCGTTTTTGATTTCGTGGGAGTCAGAACCCGAGTTTGGTAAAAAAGTGGAGGCGGTGGATGCTCAATTTGCGCCGCGCCTCAAAATCCGCTACAACAATTTTACCCCACCGTATAATTTTGTTGAACTTTAATCTATCAATTTTGTTATTGGTTATTGGTCATAGGAAAGGGGAAATCCCCCTCCCTATAGACAATTTCTAGCTCACGAGAGTAACATTTTTGGCTTCTAAAATTTTTCCAATCACTTCTTCTACGGCTTGATCAGGTGTGGAAGCACCAGAGGTAATTCCGACAGTAATTTCTCCTTCTGGAAGCCAATTGTCTGTGATTTCTAAATCTTTTCCTAATGGCTTATGTTCAATTTTATTCCCCTCTAAAATGCGACTTCCGCCATCAATATGGTAAGAGGGAATCCCATAATCTATGCCAATTTCTTGTAAATGTGTGGTATTAGAAGAATTAAAACCACCAATTACCACTAAAAGGGATAAGTCTTCTTTGACGAGATCAAACATTGCATCTTGACGCTCTTGAGTGGCATCACAGATGGTGTTAAAACTCATAAAGTGGTTATTAAACTCGGTGGGGCCATATTTTTCTAGCATGGTTTTTTCAAACAACTTGCCAATTTGTTCAGTTTCACTTTTTAACATCGTTGTTTGATTGGCAATGCCGATTTTGTCTAAATCGACATCAGGATCAAAACCGGGAGAGAAGGCTTGATCAAATTTTGCCAAAAACTCTTCTTTATCGCCCCCGTATAGGATATAATTTGCCACATATTGGGCTTCTTCTAGGTTTAAAACCACTAAATACTTCTCAGCAAAAGAACTGGTGGCAACAGTTTCTTCGTGATGATATTTTCCGTGAATAATGGAAGTATAACTGCGTTTTTTATGCTTTTCTACGGAGTTCCAAACTTTGGAAACCCAAGGACAAGTGGTATCGACAATGGTACAGCCTAAGTCATTTAATAGCCGCATTTCGTTAACGCTTGCGCCAAAGGCGGGAAGAATGACTACATCTCCTGAGTTGACCACTGAGAAGTCTTTTTCTCCATTTTCAACGGGAATAAAGCCCACTTCCATGTCTCGTAAATTTTGATTGACTGAGGGGTTATGGATGATTTCGTTAGTAATCCAAATTCGTTCTTTAGGGAAGTGTTGACGGGTTTCGTAGGCAATTGCGACAGCGCGTTCGACTCCCCAGCAAAATCCAAAGGCTTCTGCTAAATGGATAGTAACATCGCCTTCTTTTAAGCGGTAGTTATTATCCCGAATCTTTTGGATTAAACTACTTTGATATTCGGAGTTCAGGAGTTCTGTGACTTCTTCTTCGTGACCAAATCCGCGACGATGGTATTTATCAGATTGATGCAGGGAGCGTTTAAAGGCTTTGGTATCCATTCCCATATTAAATATCTTAAATTAGTATGCTCACTTTTGCTCCCATCATAGAACAATTAATTCCTCGATTGGCGATACCATTGCTTTAACTTAATGGGGGAAATTCCCAAGAAATAACCAATAATAATCATTTGATTAATCAATGTGGTTCTGATAATCCCTAAGTTTTCCCAGCGTCTGGGGGAGGTTAAAACAGAGGCGGAAGCAAGACGAATTTTCCCTTGCTTTTGTAAACTTTTAATCAATTGGAAGTCTTCCATGATGGGAAGGATGGGAAATCCGCCACTGTTTTGGAAGGTTTCTTTTCTCAGGAAGATGCCTTGATCGCCATAGGGAAGCTGAAAGAAGCGCGATCGCGCATTCACGCCTTTTTCAATGATTCTAAGTAACGAATTGTTACTGTTAATCTGTAATTGAAACGCCCCCGCAACGGTTTGGGGTTGATCTAAGGTTTCCCAGACTTGTTGGGGATAGTTGGGCGGTAGCTGTGTATCAGCGTGTAAAAATAAAAGCGTGTCGGCAGTGGCATAATTTGCCCCTGTATTCATTTGCATCGCCCGCCCTGGTTCGGGGGAAAAAATGACCTTTACCCCCCAATCTTGGGCAATTTCTACCGTGTTATCGGTGCTACCGCCATCGACTAAAATAATTTCTACTCCAGGGGTTTGGATAGAGAGAAGGGTCTGCGCGATCGTGTCTGCTTCATTTAAGACTGGAATAATAACAGAGAGGTGAATTGCTTGCATTACTGGTGGTTGCCATTGGTGAGTCTGTTTTAGACCATGACATCCCTAACTGAGATTTTCTTGAGAAAAGAGTTAACGCCCTATCCCCACATAATGGAAACCTATCGCTTTTAGGGCTTCTCTGTCGAGGAAATTACGACCATCAATCATCACTGGACTATTCATTAAGCCTGCCATTTTTTCATAATCGAGAGAGAGAAATTGTTGCCAGTCTGTGACTAATACTAGGGCATCACAATGATCCGCTAGGCGTTCAGGATCGGTTTCCACAATGACATCAGATAAGCCATCTCGAATCCCTGATTGGGAAACAATGGGATCATAGGCTTTAACTTTTGCCCCTAAACGGGATAACTCTTGGATAATATTTAAAGCTGGGGCATCGCGCATATCATCGGTATTAGGCTTAAAAGCAAGTCCGAGTAAGCCGATAACCTTACCTTTGAGGATTTTGAGTTCTTTCTGCAGCTTTTCGACGACTAACAGACGTTGCCGTTGATTAACGCTAATCGCAGATTTTAAAAGTGGGGCTTCATAATTATAGTCGTCGGCGGTATGAACAAGGGCTGAAACATCTTTCGGGAAACAAGAACCGCCCCAACCAATGCCCGCTTGGAGGAATTTGGGGCCAATGCGTGAGTCTAAACCGATGCCATTAGCAACTTGTGTCACATCAGCCCCAACGCGATCGCAGATATTTGCCACCTCGTTAATAAAACTAATTTTGGTCGCTAGAAACGCATTCGCCGCATACTTAATCATCTCCGCAGAACTTAAGTCTGTCATCACTACATTCACTGGTGGCAAAGACTTATCCTCAGCAAATTCACGGTTAATAATGGGGACATATAATCTTTGCATCATCTCCAAGGCTTTTTGGCTATTGCCCCCTAAAACGATGCGGTCTGGATTAAATGTATCATATACTGCCGATCCCTCCCGCAAAAACTCTGGATTACTGACCACATCAAAATCAACATTCGCGGCTTCTAGTTGCGTAGCGCCACCGCCACCACTGGTGACTAATTCTTTCTGACGTTCAGCAACCCCATCGAGGACAATCATTCTTACCCAGTCACCAGAACCAATCGGCACTGTGGATTTATTCACAATTACCTTATAATCCCCATTGAGATGATTGCCAATCCCTTTCGCCACTGCTTCCACATAGCGTGTATCGCTTTCACCACTAGGTAATGCGGGCGTTCCCACAGCAATAAAGAGGATTTCTCCGTGATTAACCCCTTTCCCCAAATCAGTGCTAAACTCTAAGCGACCTGCTTCCATAGAAGCCTGCATCAACTCCGAGAGTTGAGGTTCATAAATCGGAGGTTGTCCTGATTGCATCAACTTGACTTTCTCTTCATTATTGTCGATGCAAATTACCTCATGCCCTGCATAAGATAAGCAAACCCCAGTTACTAAGCCGACATATCCTGTGCCAATAACACAAACACGCATATCCTTAAGTCCTTATTTTTCCTTATATTGTCCAACTATAAAACAGAATGTTCCCAATGATTACCGAATTACTTAATCAGTTTTTGTTATTTTCTCTTAATCTATCGCTATAAGGCTTATGAACACTAGATAGGAACGCGATCGCGTCCGTTGGTTGTTAAAAATTTTGTCTGTGTTTCCTTGCATAAGTTTATTTTGTCTTTGAAAATAAGAAATGTTAAGCAAATTTACAGAAAAAGTATCCGTATAAAATGAGTCGTAAAGGTCAATCGATTACTCTCTCAGTTTCAAGACAAGAAAAAGAACAGTTACAGGCGATCGCTGAAGCCTTTAACTGTAAATGGGGCGATCGCGCTAATATTTCCCGACTAATGAGCGCGATCGCGCAGAATAAACTGCAAGTTCTCGCTAATACCGATTGGTCACAAGATCGCATTCAAGCCCTCGATGCAGCCCGTAAAGCCCTCATCGATCAGGGAGAAATCGCCAAAGCCAAGGAAATCGCCCAGCTTTTAAGTTCTCGTAGTGAACTATCTCCCCCCTTTCGCGCCGAAATTGAACAGTTTCTTGCCCAACCGCAACCCACTTGGCGACAAACCATTGATCGCCTGATTGCCCAACAGCAACCCTTTCGTCTTACCTATCAAGATGCCACGGAACGTCCGTTTACATTTCATGTTTTACATGGACAAATAATGCACCTAGAAAAACGAGAGTATCTGGTTTGCTATTGCCAAGAATCGGAACCAAACGAAGACATTGAACCCCTCTCTCACAATTGGACATTACGCCTAGATCGGATTCAAGAAGCTGCCGTTACCGAAATTAACCAGCGTTGGGCTAAAGATTTAGCGCGAGTTGCTGTCACGTTTAAGCTATATGGCAGACTTGCCTTTGGTTATACAGTTAAACCTGATGATGATTTTGTGGGGGAATTAGAAGGAGACTCAAGACGGATCATTCGGAAAATTTTTAACACCTTTTGGTTTTTTCGCGATATTGCCAAATACTGGGAACAGTGTGAAATTATTGAACCGCAAAGTGTGCGCGATCGCGCTTTGAAAAAAATCATCCAACTTGCCCAACGCTATCACCTTAACCTCGAATCATAGTCAGTGGTTTAAGGAAAGAAAAAAAGCCCCCTGCTTGAGAGGGCTGATCGTTAAATGCCAATGAAGAGGAAACTAACTGTTAATTTCTGGTGCTTCCAGGGCGACAGGCATTGCTTCGCCAGCAGCTAAGTCATAAGGGAAATTATGAGCGTTGATCTCGTGGGTGGCTTCTAACCCCATGTTGGCTCGATTGATAATGTCTGCTTCAGTTTTTATAATACGGCCTTGGCTATCTAATACGGAATGGTTAAAATTAAAACCATTCAGGTTAAACGCCATTGTTCCCACAGCAAGGGTTGCAAACCAAATGCCAATGACTGGCCAAGCAGCAATGAGGAAATGAATACTACGGCTATTGTGGAAACCAGAACCCCGGAATAACATACGGCCGAGATAACCTTCATGTCCTACTAAGAGATTATAAGTGGCTTCTTGTTGTCCAAACTTGTAACCGCTATTTTGACTTTCTAGTTCAGTGGTTTCGCGAATAATGCTAGAAGTGACCAGTGAACCGTGTAAGGAACTTAAGAACGCACCGCCAAAAACACCAGCAACAGCTAGCATATGGAAAGGATGCATGAGAATATTATGTTCGGCCTGGAAGTTCAACATAAAGTTAAACGTTCCCGAAATTCCTAAAGGCATTCCTTCCGAAAAGCTACCTTGTCCGATGGGATAAATTAGGAAAACAGCAGTGGCTGCTGAAACAGGGGCAGAAAAGGCAACGGAAATCCAAGGGCGCATCCCCAGACGATAACTTAATTCCCACAGTCGTCCTAAATAAGCCCAAATACCAATCAGAAAGTGGAAGATAATCAGTTGGTAAGGGCCGCCATTGTACAGCCATTCACTGATTGAAGACGCTTCCCATAAAGGGTAAAAGTGAAGTCCGATCGCGGCTGAAGTGGGAACAACCCCTGCAGTAATCAGATTATTGCCATCGAGTAATGACCCAATCACCGGTTCTCTAATTCCTAATAAATCTACTGGTGGGGCGGCAACAAACGCGATGACAAAGACAATACTGGCCGTTAACAGCGTTGGAATCATTAATAAGCCAAACCAGCCAATATAAATGCGATTATTTGTACTCGTGATCCAATTACAGAAGCGATCCCATAATTGTCCAGTTTTCAATTCACGAGTCGGTTCCTGAATAAAGTTAGTCATAAGTCCTATTCCTCCTTACATTTTCAGGTAAGGTACAGTTTTATTATAACGTAAATAACTATATAATCATATATAATTAATAGCAAAAATCTCCCCCCGAGAAAGACGCATCGCCCATTAATTCAATGTCAGAATAAAGAAGGTAGGCTTAATGAAAATACATACTTTATGACAACTACGACAAGACCAGAAACCAAAACCCAATTACCCCCCTTAATTCCTCGTTCGATTTTATTTGGCAATCCCAAACGCGCTCGCCCACGTCTTTCCCCCGATGCGAAATATATGGCTTATCTCGCCCCAGATGACCAAGATGTGCTACAGGTATGGGTGCGAACCATTGGGGAAACTGATGATAAACAAGTCACCCAAGATAAAAAACGGGGGATTCGAGCCTACTTTTGGACTTATAAACCCGACCAATTAATTTATCTTCAAGATGCTGATGGGGATGAAAATTTCCATCTTTACGCCGTTAATCTCGCTAATAATGTTGTCCGTGACTTAACGCCATTTCAGGGAGTCAAAGCCCAACCGATTGATCTCGATCCTGAAACCCCAGACCAAGTTTTAGTGGGCTTAAATCTCAATGATGCTCAGAAATTTGATGTTTACCGTATTAACTTAAATAATGGGGCGGTGGAATTTGACACCGATAACCCTGGTAATATTGTCAGTTGGACCGCCGATGCTCAATTTCAAATTCGGGCTGCGGTGGCGGCTACTGCAGATGGGGGATCAGATTTACTCTATCGAGAAACCCCGAACCAAGACTGGGAATGCTTGCGCCATTGGAGTGCTGATGATGAAGGCGGTGTGCTGAGTTTTTCTCAAGATGGGAAAACCCTTTATATTGTGGGGTCACATGATGCAAATGCTCAACGCTTAGTCTCTGTTGATCTCAACAGTAAAGAAGAAACCGTTATCGCTGCCGATGAACAGTATGATGTGGGAGATGTGATGATTCATCCCACAAAACGTCATCTTGAAGCGGTTTCCTTTTATAAAGATCAAGAAGAATGGCAAGTCTTAGATAGCGCGATCGCGCCTGATTTTGAAGCCATCCGTAACTTTCGCCAAGGAGAATTTGGCATCGGTAGCCGTGATTTAGCCGATGAAAACTGGTTAGTCGCCTACATTACCGATGATGGGCCCGTTTATTACTACCACTACCATCGCAACAGCAAACAATTTGAATTTCTCTTCACCAATCAACCAGAATTAGAAGAGCTTCCCTTAGCCAAAATGGAACCCATTTCCTTTCAAGCGCGAGATGGGTTAACCATTCATGGCTATTTAACCACTCCTGTCGGGGTAGAAGCTAAACAACTCCCAACCGTGTTATATGTTCATGGTGGCCCCTGGGCGCGAGATACTTGGGGATATAGCCCCACAGTGCAATGGCTGGCTAATCGCGGTTATGCGGTTTTACAAGTTAACTTCCGAGGTTCCACAGGCTACGGAAAAGACTTCCTCAATGCAGGAAACCGTGAATGGGGGGCAGCGATGCACGATGACCTCATTGATGCCGTAGAATGGCTAAAACAAGAAGGAATTTCTGATCCCAATCAAATCGCGATTATGGGCGGCTCTTACGGTGGCTATGCAGCTCTTGCCGGTTTAACCTTTACTCCAGAAGTGTTCGCGTGTGGCGTTGATATTGTTGGCCCCTCAAATCTAATCACCCTGATTAATAGTGTTCCTCCTTACTGGAAACCGATGATGTCCATGTTTGCCCATCGCGTGGGGAATATTGAAACCGAAGAAGACTTTTTAAGATCGCGCTCTCCCCTCTTTTATGCCGATCAAATTACCAAGCCCCTTTTAATTGGTCAAGGGGCAAATGATCCACGGGTTAAACAAGCCGAAAGTGAACAAATTGTCGCCGCCATGCGAGAAAAAGGAAAGCCTGTCCAATATGCCCTTTACACTGATGAAGGACATGGGTTTGCGCGTCCGGAAAATCGGATGCACTTCTACGCGATCACCGAAAACTTCCTAGCGCAGTATCTCAATGGGCGTGCCGAAGAAGTTGGAGAAATTTCGGGTCACTCTGGCATCGTTAATTAACATTGCAAAAATTTCTCCTCTGTCAGTTATTATGGAAAGCAGAGGAATCATAAAAAAATGTTTAAAACGAGAGGTGAAAACGGCTTATGGATTGGCGAATTTTGATTGTTCTCGCTCCGGTTATGGTAGCTGCCGGTTGGGCTTTATTTAATATTGGCGCTGTCGCCATAAGACAAGCTCAAGACTTCTTGAATAAGCAAAACAGTTAAGTTTTGTTAATTAGCACAGTTGTTGTTTTTCTTGGCTCAAGCAGCAACTGTTTTTTTTTGTGGTTTTTCCTTTGGTAAAACAGTGATCGGTGACCAGTGACCAGTGAACAAGACCAATCGTGATATCAAATCCGAGAAATTAACCCTGATTTTGGAGTTAGGGAGCGAGACGCTCCCAC